>NZ_MLAO01000002.1 GCF_002272835.1 Helicobacter sp. 11S03491-1 | reverse complement strand
GGAAACATGTCTCTGAAGAAGAATTACGCAACAAACATATCTTTAAACCCAACATGGAAGATATTCTAAAAACACTTTCTGAAATTGAGGAATAAAGAGAGAATATTTCAAAGATTACTCAGAAGTTTTTCAAAAATCTCATCAAGTTTTAAATTTGGATTTCTATGTGATTAAGTTTGTTGCCGGAGATAAATACTATCTGAGTCTTTAAGTGCGCACAAATAACCCAAAAAATATAATTTGATACAATGGACACTATATTGGAACACGAAAGGTTAGGATTAGTATAGAATGCTTATAAGATCTCATATCAAAATAGGAACTTTGAGACACTTTAAGATTTAATTTTAGTCTATAATTATGTTTATAAACTCTAAAATATTTTTCAAATGATTAATCTCAATAAAGAATAAGAGAATCTGAAAGCTATATTGAGAAATAATCATGAGAGATTGATAAAGAAAAAATAATAGCAAGAAAAGATTAAAGAATATAAGCTTGTAGAACTTGTATTGCTATTGGATTTGGATAATCATAAATGGTAAGAAATCCAAATGGAACTGAAAAAATAATAATCATGGAGAAGACAAATATTCCATATCTATAGAACATCATTTTATAAAATATCTTATGAGTGGGTTATAAAATAATGGAGACGTAGCTAAGAGTGTCATCAGGAAGATTTCCTCCAAAAAGTTTGCTATCAGACAATCCGGCAAAATTAATATGTATTTTGAATGAAAATAAGATTCAAAGCATTGCAAAATCATAAAAGCGCAGTTATTGCAAAAAACAAATTATTTATAAGATTTGGAGATCTTTTGTCTGTTTGATTATCTCCAATTATTATCCGGATCGCCATGATGATGACCCTACCCTCAATCATAAAATTCTCTTACCTCATTTGCAAATCCTCTATCCTTCCACTCTCATTGCCAGAGAAAGATTAGATATTGAGGAACTATTTTGATATTCCTAGCCTTGGATTTGCGTCCATTTTTGAGCAATTTTGACTGCGTTAGTAGCTGCGCCTACCCGTATTTGATCAGCCACGCACCATAAATGCAAAATTTTCTTATCATAAAGATCGCTTCGAATCCTACCTACATAAGTCTCATCTGTATCTGTAGCAAGGGCAGGCATGGGGTAAAGACTTTCTTGAGGGTTATCAACCACTACAATATTTGGAGATTTTTGAAGAATTTCTCTTGCTTGAATAACCTCAACTTCTGTAGAAAAATGAATAGTAATTGCCTCGCTATGACTTCTCAAAACAGGGACCCGCACACATGTTGCGCTTAAAGCAAAATCACTATGGAGGATTTTGTTTGTCTCTTTGAGCATTTTCATTTCTTCTTTTGTATAATCATTAGGCATAAAGACATCAATATGGGGGATCAAATTCAAAGCAATGCGGTGAGCAAATGCTTTGGGTTCGCACTCATCAAGTTCAAATGCAAAAAATTTCTGCATTTGCATTACAAGCTCTTCCATCCCCTTTTTTCCGGCACCGCTGACTGCCTGATAAGTGCTTACATCTACCCTTTTGATTTCAAATTTTTTATGCAAAGGGTATAAAACCTGCACCATTTGGATTGTTGAACAATTTGGATTGGCAATAATGCCTGTTTTTTTCCATTGAATAATATCATCAGGATTTACTTCCGGGACTACGAGGGGGACATCAGGATTCATACGAAAATGACTTGTATTGTCTATAACAAGTGCTCCTGCTTTGGTAGCACTGGGAGCAAATTCTGCGCTTACACTCCCCCCGGCAGAAAAAAAGGCGATTTCGACCCCCTCTTTTTCAAAAATATCATGAGTTGTTTCTAAAATTTTATACCTTTGCCCGAGTGCTTCTATTTCTTCCCCTGCACTCCTGGCACTTGCAAGAGGTACTAATTTTTTAATGGGAAAATCCCTCTCTTGGAGTATCTTAAAAATCTCTTCACCCACTGCTCCACTTGCTCCAACAACTGCTACAACATACTTTTTCATTATTACCCTTTTGGAAACTAATTGCGCTATTATACATTATTTGAAATATCTATAAAATCTATTTTCTTCCAAAGCCAATGCCAACATCTCTTCATCACCCCTGCTATCTCCATAAGCATAGATTTTTTCATAATCTGACAGATTATATATTGCCAAAATACGATTAAGCTTTTCTTTTCCATAACAATTTGGGGTAGCAAATTTCCCACTCAATTTGCCATTTATGACTTCTAAAGTCGTGCCGATACAATCTACCCTTAATTCTTCACATAAAGGTTTGAGGTATTCTTCAAAACTCGCGCTGACGATAACAACCTTATCCCCTCGATTTTGATGCCATTGAATTTTTTTAAGAGCAGAATTTTTAATTATGCTTGTTAAGATTGGCAAAAAATCTTTGGAAATATTCAAAAACTCACCTTGTGCCAAACCCTTAAAAAAATATTTACTTAGTCTCTCTTTGGCATAATGGTTGCTCAAAATCCCCATTAAATAACCTAATAAAATATGTATATGTGTCAAAATCCCAACATAAAACCGCTTTTTACCGACCAAAAACTTAACAAATAAAAATAAACTATCACTCTTACTTATCGTTCCATCAAAATCAAAAAATGCTATATTTTTCAATGCTTGCCTTGTGTCATTTTTGATGATAGTTTTGTTTATATTCTTCATAAGCCTCTATAAGCATATCTTTATCTTGATACAAAGGCTCCCAACCCAGAATATTTTTTGTTTGTGTAATATCGAGAATGTATTGTTTATCTGCTATTTCATACTGCTCTTTATATAAAATTTCTATACCCAATAAACCCAACAATTGGATACAATATTTAACCAATCTTGCACAAGTAGGGATCACTTTGGATTTAGAACCTACCTTATGAATACTCTCTTGTAATAATGTTTTTACCTGAGGGGGATTTTGACTGCCCAGATTGAGGGCAACATTAGGAATTTGATGTTTTATGGCAAGCAAAATAGCACTTGCACAATCCTTGACACTCACCATTTGATAACAATTCTTTCCATCTCCTATCAGAGGAATAGGCAAACCCAAATCCATAAGCTTAAATAATTTAGTCAAAATTCCAAATCTTCCTCTCCCTACAATCATTCTAGGACGAAATATCGTAATACAAAACCCTTTGTTTCTATACACATCACAAAGCTTTTCAGATTCTAACTTACTCCGACCATATTGACCAAATGGATTTTTGGGGTGATTAGGATCCAGTGGCAAATACAATGGCTTGCCATAGACCATGTCTGTGCTAAAATAAATTAGATTTTTACAATGATGGGTTTCCATAACTTCTAAAAGTTTTTTTGTGCCAAAATAATTTAAATCAAAAAAATATTTTTTTCTATCTTTTCTTGGTGGCTTTTGATGGTATTGTCTGGCTGCCAAATGAATCACGACATCATCATCAAAAAAATCAAAATCAAAATCTTTTGTTAAATCAATCTGAAAAAATTCTGCTTTAGTGGATTTTTTGGGCATTGAAATATCCAAAATCACAACTTCATAGCCATTTTCCAGAAGTAAATCTACTGCATATTCCCCCAAAAAACCACTTCCTCCTACAACAATACACCTCATTGCCTATCCTTTGCTCATAGTCAAAAATACTAACCCTACACAAATAAGCCCAATTCCAATAATTTTATAAAACGTCAAAGGTTCTCCAAAAATATAATAAGCAATAATGGCAGAAAGAATAAAACCAACTCCTAAGAAAGGATAAGCAACGCTTACATTAACTTTTGAAAGCACAGCCATCCACGATAAAATACTCACTCCATAGCAAAACATTCCTATCCAAAGATATATATTTCCCAAACCTCTCAAAATAAAATCAAAGCTCAAATCAAGGGCGCCTAAATTTAGCATGCCTTTTTTGATAAACAACTGGGCAAAAGCATTCAAAGCCACCGAAAATAAAATAAGCGGGATAAATTGAATCATTTTAATCCTTTTGTTGTATTGCTTGTTTTTTAAACTTTTGGCCCAAAAGTATTGCAAATGCAGTTATGATTATGATGGCACTCATCACAGAACAAAAAACCACACCCATATTCATTGCCCAAAAATAATCTCCTTCCCATAAATGAAAGCTCTTTAAGCGATTCCCAAACCAAAAAAATAATGCCAATAAAATCAGAAAAATCATTGAAAAATGTGTTGATTTTAGATGATTTTTTGCAATTAAAATAGCTATAAAAAACATATAATGATCATAGCCTAAATGATAAAAAGTCCCCAAAGATAGCAAAATAGAAGAAGAAACAATAAGACTAAGGCAAGGACGAAATATTAAAATACAAAAGATATAAATACCATAAATAACTCCAATCATCCACACAAATGGATTGGTAGCCATCAAGAAATGATTGCCAAATACAATTCTAGATAAACTCATCAAATCTGAAGGTCCAATACCTGTAGCATCTTGACTTACTTTCAAAGGAAGCAACAATGACTCTAAAATACTTGTATGAAATTCAAAAGCAAAAAGAATAAAAAATAAAAAATTTATCAAGCCTGCCAGAAGGGCTTCTTTATAATATCGCGCTAGAAAAAATCCAAGCAATATGGGGATTCCAAAGGAGTATTTTATCAACACAATACTCAAGCACAAAGTCAAAATAAAAAAATTTTGGCGATATTTATAAGCTAAGACGACAAAGAATCCTAAAATCAAAGCAAATTGCCCATTGCCCATCACATTTTCAAATGTATATCCAACCAGGACAAAAAGACTCATCAAAACCAAAAATGCTAAGGAAATTTTACTTCGAAAAAATAGCCATAATGTGCCTAAAAAACATAAGATATTCAAAAATCCATAAGCTATTTTTGCCCCTTCAAAATCCATTAAAGCAAATGGATACATCAATACATAAAGCATAGGCATATAATTAGGTCCTTGAGACATAAATGTATCATGATTGAGATAGGCAATATAGGGATTAATAGCATTGCTAATTCCTCTACCCCAATATTGTACAGAAGGATACCATTGCATATCTACACTGCTATTTATAGCTTCT
Source organism: Helicobacter sp. 11S03491-1 (assembly GCF_002272835.1). NCBI lineage: Bacteria > Pseudomonadati > Campylobacterota > Epsilonproteobacteria > Campylobacterales > Helicobacteraceae > Helicobacter > Helicobacter sp. 11S03491-1. Next base: position 215,921 of record NZ_MLAO01000002.1, on the reverse strand, counting down.
TTTAAGGTTTTATAGGAAATTCGAATAAAGATAAAAATAAAAATCATCATAAAAATTAATTGATATTTTTCAAATATTTTTACCATAATATCTTTTGTTTTTTTAAAAAACATCTCAAAAAATATCATTGTTTATCCTTATAGGGTGATTTTACATAGATGACAAAATCTTTGGATTCTATAGCTTTTTTATAGCCATATTGATTGTTTTGGAGTGCTTGAATACAAGCTAGGGTATCTGATAATTCTTCTTTCATGGCTTGATCTTTTGGATTAAAGAAAACACTCTGTTTTGAAAGAACAATAATATCTTTAGGAATAAAAAATGCCTGATTTTTTGAATGAGATTTTTTCATAAATTCCTCTAAAGAAATCATCTCTCCCAAAAGCTGCCCAAATGTTTGATAAATATTTTTTCCTTCTAATCCTAATTTTTTAAATTCAAAAGAAGGGGTGTCTGTCAAAATATTAATTGTGTGTTGTTGTGAATGTAATTTCTCTACGATTGGCTTTAGCATTGCGACAAGCTCCTTACTTTGAGCATAGTTTTTACAGAGATCTTGAGTATATTTCGTAAATGCAAGCTTATAACCTCCATTTTGCCCCCCCCCCCCCGCAAATTTGTAAAATCAAAAGAATAAGGAGCGTCCAATGCCTGATTTTTGAAACCATTAAAATAGGAATAAATAATAAAATCCCCAAATAAAATGTGCTAATATAGTAATTGCTCCAAGCTTTATTGACACCAAACAATAAATAAGCCAAACTTACAAAAACACCCACACCTATAACAATAAATATATCTGTATGAGAAATCCTATAAGAACAATGCTTTGATCTCAGATACAAAAATTTTCCCAACAAACCTAAAAACACAAGACATAAAATAACAAATACAAAAATTTCCAAATAATAAATATCTATAATGCCAAAAATTTTATCCCCTAAAGATACATGAATATTGTTACCATGATTAGTAGCATTGCTATGCATATTGATAATAAACATTTCCCACCAAGCCCTAAAACCTCTTGGATGCAATAAATACGGATTACTCAAAATCCATATGAATAAAATCATTGCAGAAGAAAATATTCCATGATAAAACACTTTCTTAAAGGGAAATGCTTTTTTATCTACAAAAAATGGCAGCAAAATATAAGCATATACCATTGGAAAAAACATGACAGCCTGAAATTTCGCCACGCCAACCCCCAAACCAAAAACACCGATAGCCAGATAATAATTTTTGCCAAATCTAAAATCATCAAGCATAAACAAAAATACACACCACAAAAGAAAAAACGCCTGCAAGACATCAGGTTTAAAAATATAACCCTCCAAATAAAATCCGGGCATGCTTAAAAATAGTAAAACAATTCCATAAGCATATAATCTTCTGAGATAAAGACAAGAAATCTTATATACCATCCACAAACACATCACGCTGAAAAGACCATTAAGCACTCTTGGGGCAAAAATTGCCATAGATTCGGAATGCAATATATGAAAGGGAATAACGGCTAATAAATTGAGTAAGTACCAGCCAAAACCATAATTATAAAATTCAAAACGAAAAAATTTTTCTATATTGAATTGTTTAAGCCCTTCATACATGTTGAACAGTTGATAAAATTGAGGAAATTCATCCCCACTTGTAGCGGGTAAAAATTGAATATCCAAATACCGATAATCCATATAAGCAAAAAAAATCAAAACAACGAGCATGATGATGTAAATCGCATTATTTTTCAAAGACATTTAAAAATCTCCTTTAAAATATATCAAAACAACCAAACTTAACAACCACGCTATAACTACGATTTGTAAAAATCTATCTTTTAGAATAATTTTAGTAGGACTCCCGCTTTTTTGATCTACAAAAATAATTTGCATATAGCGAAAAATCCCTGCTAATACAAATATGCTCGTCAGATACAAATAATCACTATGAAGTCTGGCCTTTACCTCCGAAGAAACGCTCCATAAAATATAGGCAATCATTACAACAGAAGCGCTGATACTAATAGCAATATCTAAGAATTGTTTATTATAACCATCCATTACTTTGCGCATTTTTTTGCCATTGCTTTCATGTAAAATCAAATCATCACGTCTTTTTGCAAGCGCTAAAAACAATGCCAACAAAAAAGTCATCACAATAATCCATTCAGACAACCCTACTCCAATGGCAATTGCCCCAACAAATAAACGGATTACAAAACCACTTGCGATGATAAAAATATCTAAAATGGGGATATGTTTTAGCTTAAAAGTATAAAAAAGATTAATAAGAATATATAAACTAATAAGATATATTGTTTGAGGTATCCATAATATTGCCCCCCCCCCCCGCAAAGCAAAAGTATCAGGGCAATCCCTGATCCCATTTTTGGAGTGATTTTTCCTGCTGCAATCGGGCGGTGGCACTTACTTGGATGATGCCTATCTTGGGGAGCATCAATAATATCATTAAAAATATAAATAGCACTGGCGCACAAACAAAATGAGATAAAAGCGAAAAAAGCATAACTGAGACTGTGCATATCAAAAATTTTAAAGCTAAAAAATGCAGGTAAAAAAATAAAAAAATTCTTGATATACTGATGGATTCTCATCAAATATAAAATGTTTATAAAATTCAAATAATCTCCATTATCTCAAAATTTTTAGGATTATGCAACTATATCCAATCAAAACTTAAAGATAGAATACTGATTTTGGCGTCATAAACCAATCATATCAAATGCTTGATATTAGTTTTAATCAATTCTTCAACATCGCTTGCACGACCTGCTATCAAGGCTTTTGCCGAATAAAGAGCAAAATTGGCTACTTCAGAAAATTCTACCTTTGGAGGCATGACAAGTTCTTTAGGATTTACAACTACATCAAGCAACGCGGGCTTGGTTGTATCTAAAAATCTTCTAAGAGCCTCTTGTAACTCAGAATTTTTTTCGACTCTTTGAGCTTCAAACCCTATAGCTTGAGCAAGCGCTGCAAAAGAAGGGTTTTTGAGATCTGTATAATTGTCCAAAAGACCCTCTACTTTTTGTTCAAGCTCAACGAAATTCAATGATGCATTGTTAAAAACAACTACTTTAATAGGAATATTTTCTTGAATAGCTGTGAGTAGATCTCCTAATAACATTGCCAATCCTCCATCTCCTGAAAAAGAAATCACTTGACGATTCGGAAAAGCCTTTTTTAATCCCAAAGCCATTGGCATAGCATTCGCCATAGTCCCATGCAACAAAGAAGTAAAAATCCTACGATCCTTGGTTGCTTGAATATAACGCAAAGCCCATACCATAGGAGATCCTCCATCTGCACTAAAAAGAGCATCTTCACAGGCATATTGATCAATCAAACCGGTTAAAACTTGAGGGTGAATCAATTCATCACAAGAAGCCTGAATATCTTTGAGTCTTTTTTCATGAGCTTCTTGTTTTATTTTCAAACAATGATCTAAAAACAAAGTATCACTCTTTTCCTCTACGACCTGAAGCAGTTTCTCTAAAGTATGTTTAATGTCTCCTAAAACAGCCAATTTTGGATTGCAACGATGCCCTAAATGAGTGGGGTCATTATCAACTTGAATGATTGTGGCTTTTTGAGGATAAAATTGTCTCCAAGCCAAATCTGAACCCAAAACTAATAAAGTATCACATTCATTCATCATGTCAAACCCTGATTTAATACCCACAAGTCCTGTCATACCCATATTATAAGGATTATCATATTCTACAAAATCTTTAGCACGAGCGCTATGACCGATGGGAGCTTTGATTTTTTTGGCCAGATCAATCAACTCATCATGAGCACCCTCTACACCGGCTCCTGCATATATGGCTACTTTTTTTCCATTGGATAATATTTTGGAAATTTCTTGAATTTCTTGAGAATTAGGACAAAAAATAGGGTGAGGGATATGAATCTTCATATTTGGATCATAACGGGCAGATTGGACACTTATATTCACAGGCATAATCACAACAGCCACACCTCTTTTATTGATGGCATTTTGAACAGCCATTGTTGTGATGTATTGCGCTTGTGCGGGGATATTAATCTGCTCACAATACACACAAAAACTCCCGTAGATTGTTTTAAAATCAACTTCTTGAGGAAAACTTGTCCCCAAATTGCCGATTTCTAATTGAGAAGCTATTAACACTACAGGGGCACGATTTCGCGTTGCGTCCATCAATGAATTAATAAAATGCAAACTTCCCGGACCACAAGATCCTGCACAAGCTGTAGGCTTTTGGCTAATAAGCGCATCTGCTCCTGCGGCAAACCCACCTGTTTCTTCATGCCTGACATGCACCCATTTGATTTTCTTATTATGATAGATAGCATCACTAAAGTGATTTAGCGTATCTCCAACAATTCCATAACATCTTTGCACACCTGCTTGTGCCAAAACCTCAACAATCACTTCAGCAACTTTCATGATATTTTTCTCCTTATTTTTTGGAAATATTTTTATTTTACATCTAAGACATTAAATATTTAGATACTTTATAAGAATATATAAATTATTGATAGAAAATATTTTTATTAAGAAAAAAATTATTGTATATAAAATCTAAATAATATTTCTAAAAAGCAAATTAATTTTTAAAATATCCGTAAAAATATTTTTTATTTATTTATATTGTATAAATAAAAAATTTGAGATTTATCTCATTTAATTCATAAAATCTTAACATAATATTAGATATATGTTCATAAAAATGAAAGTTTTTTGATAATAAATTAATTTTATTTGTAGTATAAATTTAAAAATGATAAACAATATCATTTTTAAATTATAAAAAGGAGTTTCATAATATGGGATTAAAAACATATGCAATATTAGGGATGAGTATATTAACAATCCAAGATATATTTGCAGATCAATCAAAAGAAAAAGAATACCAACTCAATCGTATAGAAACTATTTCTTCACATTTAGATCAGATTGATTCAAATATGATTCAATTGAAACAACCGGGCCTTTTAAAAGATTTGATGAGAGATTTACCCGGTGTTAGTGTCGGAGGCTCTAGCGCCACAGCCCAAAGAATACAAATGCGAGGACTCAATCAAGATGCTCTCAATGTTACTATTGATGGAGCCAGACAAAAGGGGATCATTTTTCATCACAACTCTAATCTCCTCATTGATCCTGATATCCTCAAAGCTGTTGATATTGCAGTGGGGACCAATACTGTTGTAGGCAATTCAGGGGCACTTGGCGGATCTGTGGCGTTCAAGAGTATTGATGCTGCTGATTTACTCAGAGAAAATCAGGATTTTGGTTTCAAAATTCGTACCGGGTATGCAACCAACAATCGTGAATGGCAAAAATCTATTATGCTTTATGGAAGAGCTTGGGAAAAACTTGAACTCTTGGGTTATGTCAATCATAGAAGCCACACTTATGGAAAAAGCGCTCCTTATAATGGCAAAGAATTTCCCGGTATTGCAAGTATCGACAAGGAGACATCCACACCTAAAGGAGCAGTATTTCAGATTGGCGGGGATGGTCAAGTTATCAACTCACTCATCAAAGCAAAATTAAACTTTTCTCCCTCTCATCACCTTATGTTTTCTACAGAACATCTCCAATATGATGGCAAATATCCCTGGAGAGGTGAATTTGCAGCTTATTATCAAGATCCCCAAACCAAAAAAATCAAAGGACAACAAAGATACCCCACTATCTCATCCAGAAATACTCATACCCTAGCCTATCATTTTAATTCCGGAGGTTTTGATTTGGATTCTAATCTCTATACTAATATTGTGCGTTATAAAATTGATTTTGAACCAAGCACTATTTTTACTTCCGGAAATATCAAAAGTAATACCGAAAGCTCAACTTCAACTTCTAAACCCGATAATAATCGCATCCCTATATGGGACTTATCTACAACTAATATTGGATGGAAGAGTGCCTTGAAAAATACCTTTCATACTTGGATTTTTACCCATACAATTGCCTATGGATACGAATGGTATTCTACTTTCCAACATGCAGGCACAAAAGCTCAAATTGATGCCAAACAACTCAATGCCGATGGTTCTTCTGATACTAAAAAACAAGCTATACTTTGGGGACAAGAAATCCCCGATGATATTGCTACAAATCTATCAGGTTGGCTGGAATATAATCTTAAAATTGCTACTAAAATCGGAGATATTCAGATCACTCCGGGATTTCGCTATGATTATTACAATCTTAAAAGTGATGGGTTCAAAAATATATACCATCATCCTCTGGGAGCTGTAGGTATTAGTTACAAAGCCCCATTTGGCTTAGGAGCTTTTGCTAACTGGACACAACTTTTTAGAGGTCCTGATGTTTTAGAAGGTATCTTCTTAAATGGAGAACCTGCTACCAAAAATTCCAAACTCAAGCCCGAAACAGGAGAAAATTATGAAATAGGGATTGACTGGAGACAAAGTTTTACAGATGCTTTTAGCATAGGATTTGTAGGGAAATTTTTTCATTCCCAATATCAAAATCTTATTGCCTATCGTGCAGGGACCAGTGGTCAAAGCAAGCAACATTTCAATACCGGAGGGGTTAAAATCAATGGAGCAGAAATAGCCCTTAGAGGTTCTATCTATAATTTAGGGCTTTCATTTGGCTATACAAATTACAAATTCAAACCAAACTGGACAAAAAGCACTGAAGGAAAAAATATAGGAAATGACATTATCCCTTATTATATTTCTCCTTATTCCGGAGATAAATATACACTAAATGTAGAGTATTTCTTTGATTATCTTGAAGTAATTGCAGGGTGGAATAGCTTATTTTACACATCTTATAAAGATTCTTCACAATCTAAACCGGCCTTTAATGTCCATGATCTCTATATTTCTTGGGTACCTGAAAAAAAGTCGGATGGGTTCAACATAACATTAGGACTCTATAATATTACCAATGCTTTTTATAGCACTCCTTATAACAAAACCAATGATATTGATGGGGGATTTAATGCTAAACTTACCTTGAGTTATAAATACTAATCATCATAAAATATGCGAGGATTTTTCCTTGCATTCTAAACCCTAAGATAAATATCGCACCGGATGATTATGTTTTGAGGGTATTGGAGAATTCCTTTGTATATCAACACATAAGAGTCCTAGCTACGTCTGCGGATGTAGCTTTTTCAAACCAAACTCATTAATATGATAATTTATCAATTGTATAATATTCTATGATGGAGTATTTTATATTCTATATTATAATTGCATTATTTAAGATAGGCATAAAGCTTTTAACTAAAAAATTATGGTATAAATGGTTTGAGATTAAAAACGGAGGTAAAAGATGTTTCCATTTAGCGATCAAGAACTCCAAAAACCTGTAGAAAACACGATTCAAAAAATTCGCCCTATGCTCACAACAGATGGAGGTGATATTACCATATTGGGGATCAAAAATGCAAAAGTATATGTCCGTCTTGAAGGCGCGTGCAAAAGCTGTGCAAGCAGTGCAAATACACTCAAACATGGGATAGAAAAACAACTCAAAGAAGATATCCATCCTGATATTGAAGTGATTAATATCCCTCATGGTCAAGAAAATGATCATCAAGGGTTTTAAGGAATCCTATGGAGACCAGATTTCAAATCAATAATAATCCCCAAAAAAGAACCCTGATTCACAGAGGGTTTAAAGCATTTATAAATGGCGACTATAAGCTTGCCTTAGGATTTTTTTCAGATGCTCTTCTTCTTGATAAAGATGATTTGAATGCTAAAATTGGACTTCTGCTCTCTGATATGGCAATAGATTTTCCAAAAGAAGCCCATGGACTCCATGATCTTTATCAAACAATGTCAAATACCCAGCCCCGATCTGCAAAAGCAAAAATACAAAAACAAATCCTGGAACTTATCCATTCTTTCGATGCAGGACTCAACAAAATGTCCGGCTTGCTTTATGATGAAGATGCTACTAAGGCTGATAGTATTGATGGGATATTGTACAAAGACTTTAAAAAAATGTGTCAAAATCACAACTTCAAAGAAACATTTCAAAATTTGATGTTTAGCACCAAAATTGTCTTTACAAACAAAAATGACTTTTATGATTTTTTAGATCTTTTGGTAGAAAATGACTTTTATGAAATGTCTATCAACTATATAGAAAATATGCACAATATCACAGCTTATGATAAAAAGATCAATGAGATTCTCCGGAAGGCGGTTGAAAAACAAAGTGAAAATACAAAAACAAATTAATTTTCATAACAAAACCTATCATTTTCTCACAGATGATTCCAGAATCGCTATTGAAGAACCCGATAGTTTATTTGTCCACACCAAACAAAACTCCTACTTTGTTGATACAATCAAACAACATCACTTAGACATACTCCAAGCAGAGGAATTGCCAAAGTATTTTTCCCTCACCCCAAAACTTATTGGCATCACAGGAACTAATGGCAAAACAACAACAGCTGCGATTATTTACTCTATTTTATTGGATATGGGTTATTCAGTTGCTCTACTTGGTACACGCGGGTTTTTCGCTAATGATAAAAAACTCAAATCAAAGGGACTTACAACACCCGGTATTTTGGAACTTTATGAGGATATTGATCAAGCAGCTTCTCTAAAATGTGAATATTTTGTCATGGAAGTAAGCTCACATGCTATTGAACAAAAACGTACCCAAGGGCTGGAATTTTATGCCAAAATCTTAACAAATATCACAAGCGATCATCTGGATTATCACAAAACTCTTCAAGAATATGTCCGCATTAAAAATAGTTTTTTTGCAGATGAAACATTAAAAATCATCAATCGTGATGAATCTAAAGCATTATTTAACCCCATAAATGCTTATGGTTATGCCATTAGCTCAAAAACCAATCTAAGCACAACGGCATATTCGCTAACTCAGGGCATTCATGCCCATATTATTTGGAAAGAAAATTTAACACAAGCTCATTTTCAAGAAGCCTTGATTGATTCTTCATTGTATGGCTTGCATAATCTCTACAATATTTTAGCAGCCATAGCTTGTGTCCAATGTGTTACAAAAGAATCCTTAGATACAATTACTAAAGCTTTGGAAAATTTTGGAGGGGTAGAGGGCAGGATGGAAGTAGTTTCTCAATCTCCCTTAATTATTGTAGATTTTGCACACACTCATGATGGCATGAAACAAATCTTTGAAAGTTTCAAATCAAAAAAAATTTCTGTTGTTTTTGGAGCAGGTGGGGATAGAGACAAAAGCAAACGTCCAAAAATGGGAGAGTGCGCTTATAACTATGCCCAAAAAATCTACATCACATCAGACAACCCTCGATCTGAAGATCCTCAAGCAATCATAGGAGATATTCTAAAGGGTATTCCTTCCCGGACAACTCATTCTATCATCGTTGAACCTGACAGAAAAAAAGCCATTCATCAAGCTATGCAAGCATTGTCTCCTGATGAAGTTCTCCTTATTTTGGGCAAAGGTGATGAAACTTATCAAATTATTGGAGAGAAAAAAGTTTATTTTGATGATAGAAAAATTGTTCAAGAATATCTCAAAATCAATTAAAAAGAAAATTTCTATCTCAAATAAGTTAAAATATCAAAAAAAGGAATCATCATGAGTGTTTCAAAGTTTTCTAATTTTAGTTTATGGTGTGATTTTATTGAGAGAGACTTTCTGGATCATGAATTTCCATCTCTTTTACAATTTATTGATGGGGCAACAAGCAATCCAAGTATTTTTGCAAATTCTATTCTGAAATCTCCGGCTTACAAAGCTCAAATAGCTTCCCTCAAAAATCAAAATCCCAAAAATATCTATGAGACACTTGCTATTGCTGATGTTAAAAAAGCAGCAAATATATTGAAACCTTTATGGGAAGACAATCAGGATAATGGTTATATTAGCATTGAAATTGATCCGCTTTTAAGTCAAGATGTCTCCAAAAGCATTGATGAGGGCAAAAGACTTTTTGATACTATCAATATGCCCAATGTTATGATAAAAGTCCCAGCCACACAAGCAGGATATGAAGTCATGTATGAACTTTTAAAAATTGGTATCCCTATCAATGCCACCCTCATCTTTTCGCCTCAACAAGCTCAAGAATGCTCTAATGTGTTTGAGAATGCACGAAAAAGTCCTCAATCAAAACATACTCGCAGCGTCATTAGCGTTTTTGTTTCAAGATTTGATCGCATCAGCGATCCGCAACTGGAGAAGTTTCCCGACTTGCAATCAAAACTAGGTATTTACAATGCTATGGAATGTTACAATTTAATAGAAAAAAATCAAGATATTCTCACGCGAACTCTTTTTGCTTCCACAGGTGTAAAAGGCAATCATTTGCCTAAGACTTATTATCTCAAAGCACTTCTTTTGCCCCATACCATCAATACCGCTCCTCTAGATACAATCAAAGCTTATATGGAAGAAAAAAATCATACCCTCCAAATCCCTCCGGATACCCAATATATCTCACAACAACTTCAAGAAATCCAAAATGCCGGAGTTGATATTGAGAAATTATACCAATCTTTAATGCAAGAAGGTTTAGAGGCATTTGTTAAATCTTTTGAGGATTTGCTAAGTTCTATTTAATAATTTGAAATATTTTGGGAATTTTAAGCCATATTCAGTTAGAATAAGGGTTTTAATTTTATCAAAAAACAATAAGGACTAAAAATGTTAGAAGGAAAAATTAGAGAGAGTATTTCAAAGGCAAATACAAAAGCCTTGAGGAATGATGGTTATCTAATTGCCAATATTTATGGCAAAGGGGCTACGAATATTCATTGCGCTTTTAAAACCAATGAATTTATAAAAACCATAAAAACCAAAAATTCCTTAATATTCCCTGTCAAAATTAATTCTCAAACTATAGATGTGGTCGTTCAAGAATACCAAAAAGACCCTGTAACCGGCAATATTCTACATGTAGATTTACTTTTAGCACAAAAAGGGATAGTTGCAAAATATAAAATTCCTGTAAAAATTAGTGGGACTCCTGTAGGATTAAAAAATAAGGGCGTTTTGCTTTTCTCTAAAAGACGTATCAGTGTTGAAGCTGCGCCTGAAAAACTTCCTTCAAGCTATGATATTGATGTCTCAAAACTTGATGTAGGCGATTCTGTGCTTGTTAGAGATCTAGTGCAAACTACTGAAGTTAAAATAATCGAAAATCCATCTGTTGCTGTTGTGGGCGTGATCAAAGCCAAGTAATCTAATGTCCTCTCTTTTAATTGCCGGATTAGGAAATCCCGGCAGTAAATATGACCACACAAGGCATAATATTGGATTTGATATTTTAGATTCTTTAGCTACAAATTTAGGGGTATCTTTTGAATCCCAACCTAAATTGAACGCTCAAGTAGCGAAGTTCCCTACACAAGATACATTTTTGATCAAGCCACAAACGTTTATGAATCTTTCAGGACAAGCAATTGCACCTATGATAAATTTCTATAAAATACCGGTTCTTTTTGTTGTTCATGATGAATTAGACCTACCTTTAGGTTGCATACGTTTCAAAAAAGGAGGTTCTAGCGGAGGACACAATGGACTTAAATCAATTGATACAGCTTTTGGAAATGATTATTATCGCTTAAGGTTTGGCATTGGAAGAGATGAGCAAAAAAACGTTATTGATTATGTGCTTGGAAAATTCGATCTCAATCAGTCAAGTCAAATATCTTCTTTAATCCTACACTGCATGGAAGCTTTGAAGTTTTTTATCCATACACGAGATTTTTCCTTGCTCCAAAATCGTTTTACACAAAACCCTAAAAATAAGATCGACAATGATTTTTAGATTTATAGCCTATTATTATCTAAAATATTTTTTTATAGTATTTTGCGCTTTAGAAATGTTTTTTATCAGTATTGATAGTCTCAAATATGTAGATAAATTTCCTGATTCTGCAAACCTTGCGATTTTATTTTTTGTTTATGATGCTTTGTATGCATTCAATTATACTTTGCCAATTTCTTTGCTTTTGGGTATGGTAATAGTCTATATTACTATGATTAAGTCCAATCAATATACTGCCCTTTTGGCTATAGGGTTTTCAAAAAAAGCTATCTTAAAACCTATTCTTATCATAAGTTTATTTTTTAGTTTAATTTATATTGGCTTAAATGCTACACCTTTTGTTTATGCGCAAGAAAAAGCAGAAGCTATTATTTATCAAGGAAATTTTTCAAATACTACTGAAGATTTATTGGTGAAATATGGGGAAGATTATGTCTATTTTGGCAAAATTTTCCCTCTATTGCAAAAAGCACAAAATATTAAAGTATTTCACCTTAAAAATTATTTTTTAAACTCTTTTACCCAAGCAGATACTGCCCATTTTGAAAATGGCTATTGGGTGCTCCAAAATGCAAGTATTTCTACTCTGCCACAAACTTTTTCACTCGGAGGCAAAGGACTTGATATTGAGCATCTTCAAGAATTAAAAATCCTCAAAGGTTTTCGTCCAAAAGTTTTAGATACTATTTATCAAAATAAGCCTTCTGTATCTATTATTGATGCTATTCAATCAATGCTTATACTTAAAAATCAAAATGCCGGAAGCGAGAAAATACGTGCTATGCTTTATAGCTTTATTTTTATTCCCTTCTTCGTCCCTCTAACAACAATGATTATTGCTTATTACACCCCAAGCCTGGCACGATATGGAAATCTTGCATTGTTGAGCTTTGGTTTTATTGTTATTTCTCTTGTTGTTTGGGGTTTATTCTTTGCTTTGGGAAAATTAAGTATTAGCGGACTTTTTCCCCCTGAAATAGGTATTTTAATACCGCTTATTATTCTAGGGATAGTAGCATTCTGGCATTTTGGGAAAATCAATTTTAAAACTTAGTCTCTTTAAAAAATAAAAAATTAATAAAATACTCTATCAACAAGACTCCACAATATCAATCATATGAAATAGTTTTATAAGATATTGAGTTGCACAAAATAAAAAAACTTACTCTGGAGACTACCATAACTTTGATCTTGATAATAAATACAGCTTGTTTCTTAAACAAAATATGTCCACATCTGAGTTAGTTCATTTTATTATTTTGAATTTATGATTTTCTAGCCCTACAATACTGCATCTCTGAATATTCAAACATTAAGAGAAAATATTCCCAATACAACCATTCTTTTTTTAGGCGCTTATAACCACTCTAAAATTATAAAATTTTTTAGCATAAATCCTTGCGAATATTTAAAAGATTATGGGGTTATTAAATATTTTCATAACCCCATAGGCATTTAAAAATCTTAGGAATGCAGAGCAGAATTATCTTGTGTTGGCTGGATATTTTTATTATCTGCTAATTTTTCCTCTGTAACTTTTTGAAGAAATTCCATTATTGATAATGCGGCTTTAACATAAGCTTTTGCACTCACAGAACTAGGATCAAAGAATACAATAGGCTTCCCACTATCTCCTCCTTCACGTACTTTTGGTTCTAGGGGGATTTGTGCAAGTATGCTTGTATTGTATTTATCTGCAAGTATTTTAGCACTGCCCTTGCCAAAAATATCCGATTCACCCCCACAACTGGGACAAATAAACCCACTCATATTCTCAATAACCCCACCAATAGGTATATGAAGCTTCACAAACATATCCAAACTTCTAGAGCTATCATCTAAACTTACTTGCTGTGGAGTTGTAACAGTAATCCCGGCGCTTACAGGCACACTCTGAGCAAGACTCAATTGCGCATCTCCGGTTCCTGGGGGCATATCAATGACCAAAATATCCAATTCACTCCAAAGCACATCTGTAAGCATCTGTTCAATTGCTCGCATAAGCATTGGACCCCGCCAAATGAGACTTTGACCTTCTTCATAAAGCACTCCCATACTCATCATTTCTACACCAAAAGCCTTAAGAGGGATAAGCCTCTTTCCGCTTGAATCTACATTGGGCTTTGCTGTATTGAGTCCTAACATTCTGGGGATGTTGGGACCATAAACATCCGCATCTAACAAGCCGACTCTTTTACCTTGTTGTGCAAGAGCAATAGCAAGATTGGCGCTTGTTGTGCTTTTGCCCACACCACCTTTGCCCGAACTCACCATTACAAAATGTTTGATTTGAGGAGCTAAATTTTTTGTTGTAGATGCTTTGGGTTCAGGTTTTGGAGGAGTTTTAATATCAATATGAAATGATAAGATACCTAGTTTTGCAACTTTGGTCTCTATTTCTTTTTCAAGCAGACCGGCAACTTCCGGGTTGCTTGATGGGATGTCAAGAAAGAGACTTAATTTATCTTCATGCAACGTAATATTTTTGACAAAACCAAAACTCACAATATCTTTTTCAAAATTAGGGTATATAACTGTTTTTAACACTTCTAAAATCTTGTCTTGAGTAATCATTATCTTCCTTAAATAATAAAATATACAAACCTTATAATCAATAAAACCTTAATGCAAAATAAACTCTCAAAATATCTCCATATTTCATAGAAAAAATTTCTGCCAAACTTCAATGAAGTATTCACTAAGTTTATAAATTTCTATTAAATACTCCCTCATTTGTATTTCAGGATCATTTCAAATAAATAAAATAATAATAATTACTAATATTATAAAATACTTTTTATGATCAAAAAAATTTCTATAATCAATCTATTATTATCCCTTGTAATGAGTGATGAAATTCCGGATATTCAAAGCAAAATACTCAATGCGACAGAGAATTTACCTCAAGATCCCGGATTAGAAAATATTAGAGAGTTACCGGAGTAGAAGTATCATCTCTCCAAAAATGCTTCACCAAACACATTATAATAGTCTTGATCAAACCTTACAAAGTGTCTCCGGGATATAAATCAGGCAATATAGACCGCAGGTATCTTTCCTCAAATCAATGTTAAAAGCATGCTAAATAGGCACGCCAAAAAACAGAAGTTTTTTGATGAAGTTCCCTATCCCCTATTTTTCCATTACTTAAATCTTACTTTATCAGCATTCTCAATCATTTTTTCAATGATAGATAGCATTGATATTGTTCATAGTAGGCGGCTATTGAATAGAGATCTGCAAATATTGGAAAAATCATTAATTTTATTTCCAAATCCACTCCCCTTGAGTACACAATACACAAATCAAGTCATCTTAAAAACCATCCCTACCATTACATTCAAAATGTTTTTCCACATTTTATCTTTAGGGATCTTTATAAATGCAACAGACTTATGAAGGGTTTTTTTGTTTATAATGAAGTTTTCCAAACAAAGAAAACAAGCAAACCCACCCCTTCCGATCAATTACTTAAAAAATTAACTATTTATTTAATATTTAGGTTTCTTCCTAAGTATCATTGTTATGTCACTGGGTTACTTCCTCTTTGTATTCTTTGAAAATTTCTTGACTGATTTTATAGCTACAAAATTTTGGCCCGCACATAGAGCAAAACTCAGCCTCTTTAAAAACCTCTTGAGGCAAGCCCTCATCATGATATTCTCTTGCTCTTTCAGGATCTAGAGCAAGTTCAAATTGTTTATTCCAATCAAAGCTATAACGCGCATCACTCATGGCATCATCTCTTTCTCTTGCTTTGATCCTTCCACGTGCAATATCAGCAGCATGAGCAGCAATTTTATAAGCCAAAATACCTTCTCGCACATCTTTTGCATTTGGTAAGCCTAAATGCTCCTTAGGTGTTACATAACATAACATTGCCACTCCCTTCCATGCCGCTACACAAGCACCTATAGCACTTGCAATATGATCATATCCTGCTGCAATATCTGTAACCAATGGACCCAAAACATAAAAAGGCGCCTGGTTACAATATTCTTTTTGTAATTTGACATTCCTCTCTATTTGATTGAGAGGAACATGACCCGGTCCTTCTATCATCACTTGGACATCAGCTTGATAAGCTCTTGTTGCAAGCTCTCCTAATACTTTGAGTTCGCTAAATTGCGCCTCATCACTTGCATCAGCCAAACAACCCGGTCTGAGAGAATCTCCCAAACTCAAACTCACATCATATTCTCTGCAAATTCCAAGAATTTCATCATAGGCTTCATAAAAAGGATTTTGTTTGTGATAATGCATCATCCAGCTTGCCATCAAACTTCCCCCACGACTGACAATCCCCATTTTTCTCCGACTCACATAAGGCATATGTTCAAGCAAAAATCCACAATGGATAGTAAAATAACTCACACCTTGTTGGGCTTGTTTTTTTAAGACTTTTAACATCACATCAATATCTAGTTTCATCACATCGTTTTTGACATCATGAAGAATCTGATAAATAGGCACGGTCCCAATAGGCACAGAAGATGCTCGGATAATTGCTTCTCTGATTTTATCCAAATTCCCACCTGTAGAAAGATCCATCACTGTATCTGCACCATATTTGATAGAAACTTTTAATTTCTCCACTTCCTCATCAATAGAATTGATAATTGAAGAACTTCCAATATTTGAATTAATCTTCGTGCGCAATGCGACACCAATCCCCATTGGCTCCAGATTGAGATGATTAATATTAGCAGGGATAATAAGCCTCCCTTTGGCGACTTCTTTTTGAATTATCTCTGCTTTGAGATTTTCTTTATTGGCAATATATTCCATTTCCGGGGTAATTATGCCATTTTTAGCATAATATAGCTGCGTTTTAATTGTATCATTTTTGCGTTGGGCTACCCATTGTTTCCTCATTTTCTCTCACTTTCATAAAATAATATATTTCTTGATCTTTTTGAATTATACATCAAACCCTATAACAAAAATTTCAAAATAAATAAAATTCAAGCTTTTAAAAAGATTTAAATGTGTATAATTTAGTAACAGGTTTTTACAACATAGGAGTATATAGGGTGTCAGATAAGAAATCAGATTTATCTTTAATCATAATGGCAGCAGGAAGTTCAAGTCGATTCTGCGCTCAAGCCCCCGCCCATTATCGTATTAAAAAGCAATGGATACGTTTAGGATCTCTTCCTTTGTGGCAAAAAGTAGCAAATGATTTTAAAAAGATTTATAATTTTAAAAAAATCATCATTACTGCTTGTGATTTGGATTTTGTTTATATGCAAAAAATTTGTGATTTTGAAATTGTATTAGGCGGAAAAACACGTTGGGAATCTATGCAAAATGCACTCGAGCATGTCCAAACACAAGCTGTTTTGATTAGCGATGTAGCCAGATGGAACCTTGATGAAAATGTCTTTTTTAATTTGCTGGAAGCTTTTGATGACTCCACAGATTGTGTTGCCCCCTATCTGGAAGTCCCGGATACTGCTATTTATAAAGAAACCTATATTGACAGGACTGCCCTCAAACTAATCCAAACCCCACAACTCTCCAGGACACAAAAACTCCGATGTCTCAAAAACGAAAATTTTACCGATGAAAGCTCAGCTATCAGCGCCAATCATGGCAAGGTTGTTTATATCCCCGGAAGCCCAAAACTTGCCAAACTCACTTATTACAATGATATTTTTGCGCTTAAAGAATTGCCCTCGCCTTCTGTAGAAATATTTACAGGAAATGGTTTTGATGTCCATGCTTTTGAAAAAGGCAAAAAAATGGTATTAGGGGGAATAGAGATTCAATCAGATTTTGGATTTGCTGCTCATAGCGATGGAGATGTTGCCTTGCATGCCCTTAGCGATGCTATACTTGGAGCTATTGGCGGGGGAGATATTGGCGAATGGTTTTCTGATGAAGATCCTCAATACAAATTGGCTGATTCCAAGGTCTTATTGAAACAAATTTATGATTTTGCCATCTCTATAGGCTTCCAACTCATTCATGCAGATATTACTATTATAGCCCAAACACCAAAAATCGCCCCTTACAAGTCCAAAATACACACAAGCATTGCCGAAATTCTTTATATGGATAAATCACGTGTCAATATCAAAGCTACTACAACAGAGAACTTAGGATTTATTGGTCGAAAAGAAGGCATAGCCGTAATGGCAAATGTCAATATGAAATTTATTAATTGGAAGGAAAAAATATGAATATTTTAATTATTGAGAATGAAACTTACTTAGCCCAAAGTATCGCATCAAAATTAGCCGATATTGGACATGATTGCCATATCACTTCTGTAATGGATACTAATGTTAAAAATCATCATGATGTCATACTCCTCTCTTCAAGTATTTGTGGGGATAATTACGAAAAATTTATTCGCAGCAATGCAAATTGCATTATCATTATGATGATTTCTTATGTTAGCGATGATACTGTGAGCAAGCCTATTAAGGCAGGGGCAAAAGATTATATTCTCAAACCTTTTATGATTGATGAACTCATTAGAAAAATTGAACACTACAGGGATTATAAAGACATTATCACTAAGATTAATTTTTATAACTCTTATTTTAATTTTATAGAAAAAGAACTCAACACCCCCACTCCCTTCCAATATAGCCCTCCTTTTGTCATCAAAAGCAATTCACAAAGGAGTGCTGATATTTATGCAATGAAATATGCAAGAGAAAAAAATATTCGTTTTGAATTTTTCACACTCAAAGAAGAAAAATATAAAAATTTTTTGAAAACAAATCCATCAAAATCCACCGTAGCCTACATCACGAATCTTGAAGAACTTAAAAAACTGGAACGCAAAGATTTTCTCGACATCGCCATTAAATATTCGTTGATTATTTCAATCGTTTCAACCGATAAAATTGTATTTCCTCAAATTGTCGATATATCCAATATTCCCAATAGTCATGAAATTGGAGCAGAAATCCTCTCAATCAAAGAATATGAAAAAGTCATCATTTCAAAATTTGAGGGACGCTATCCGGATATTGAACTTGCAAAAAAATTAGGGATGAGTCGAAAAAGTCTATGGGAAAAGAGAAAAAAATATGGCATTGCAAGAAAGAAATAAAATCTATATTGATAAAGAGGCACTCTCAGCGCTTTCTTTAGTGCAAGAAGGGCTACTTTATCCTGTAACCACGCTAATGAACAAAACACAAATGGAAGAAGTCAATAAAACCGGGCTTTACAAAAACCAAACATTTCCTTGTCCATTTCTACTTAGCCCTAGTGGCAGAAGGAATCAGGCAGTCTTATCTTCTATCAAAAAAGGAGAGGCACTTAATATCGTAACCGAAGGAAGGGTTGTTGGCAAAATTATTGTAGAGGAAATCTACAAAATTGACAAACACCAAAGATTAGAAAAAATTATGGGCGGGGATCTCTCCACTCAAGAAGCCTCCAGCACCCTTCAAAGACTCGGAAATTATGCTGTTAGTGGAAAATATGTTGTCATTTTTAAAGACATTAAAGAAGCCAAAAAAAGATTGCATGAAAAAATCAATCTCACCAATGCCAAACAAATCACAGGGATTATGATGAGTGCTAAGCCTTTTCATAGGGCACATGAACGCATGCTTCGCGAAGAATTAGAAAAATGCGATTTATTAGTCATTTTTCTACTCAAACCTTATAAAAAAGATTTTATGAACTATGCTTTGAGAGAAAAGTGTATGCAATATATTGCAAATAATTTTCTTATCAAAGATAAAATTTGTATCATTCCTCTTGATGATACTTATTTATTTGCCGGACAAAATAAGATGATTCTCCATGCCATTGTGGCAAAAAATTATGGCTGCACCAAGCTTATTGTCGGAGAAAATAGCCCTAATTTATCTGTTTATTATACAGACAACAAAAGACATTCTGTTTTTGATCGTCTCCAAGGCGTGGATATTGAAACTACAATTATCAATGAATATGTTTATTGTTCGCTTTGCAAAACTCTTGTAAGCAAGATAACCTGTCCCCATGGCCACCATCATCATACCAACTATAATTCAGAATCTATTTTGGAACTCTATAAACTTGGCATCTTGCCTCCATCTATCTTAGTAAGAGAGCAAATTTCTGCCATGATTCTCTCTGGTCTCCACCCCAATCGTTTTGCCAATCTCAAAAAACTTTATTATGATATTGTGCCTTCTGATGGGATTTTGAACAACAAAAGTGAAGAAGAATTTTATATTAAACTTATGGGACTTTACCAAAACCCTATTCAAATGTAAGGAAAATAATGAGAGAAATATTTCTAACACTCTTTTATAGTGGCAAATCCCCCATAGCTCCCGGGACAATGGGGAGTATTCTTGCACTGATTATTGGATTGCCTTTAGTTTATTTTTCAAATCAAACGATATTTTTACTTGCCATTTTAGTGGGGGTTTTTGCCATCAAGCAAATTGATGTTTATGAGCAAAATGGAGGTGCTCATGATGACAAAAGTATTGTTATTGATGAGCTTGTGGGTATGTGGCTTGCAATGGGTATGAGTGGGTTCTCGATTATAGGTATTTTGGGGGCATTTTTATTTTTTAGATTTTATGATATTTCCAAGCCTTCTATGATTGGCAAAATTGACAAAAAGGTCAAAGGCGGGCTTGGAGTGGTCGGCGATGATGCCTTAGCCGGTTTATTAGCAGGGATTAGCACTCTTATTATCATTAAAATATTGGCTTATTTTCACATCAACCCTAATTTTAATCTGTTTTCATGAAGTCTGTTTTTTATTTTAAAGAAATTCTTTGTTAAATGAAATAAATATTCTAAAATAAATTAAAATATAGTTTTTGACCTCATATAATGCCTAGTGAGGCTTTTTGGTGTCTAAAATCTATGCATTAAAAAGTGCTTGTTCATTGGTTTGTGTGATTTTCATTCATCTTTTTAAGCACCTATTTTTCTAGCGCTCTGAGTTACATCTTAGCAAATCAATCTCATACTTTTCTTGAAATTTAAATTTTTAAAATATTTTAAGATAATATTTATTTATTATTTTGATTTATTTTAAATTTTTTTCTAGTTTTCTAAAATTATTTTTCACTTTTATATCTTTTATAGTTTTCTAAAACTCTTTATTCTTTGATTTGAAATATTTTTTATCCGCTTTAGATGGCTTTGGGTTTTTAAATTTTTTAGCAAATTATTTCTTTTTCAATTTTATTTATAAAATAATAAATATTTATTGTAATTTTTAAATAGATCAATCATCAACACACTCGCACCTTTGCCTATATTATCAAAAATATTTTTAATCCAAACCAAAATTAAATTAAGCTAATTATTTAAATTTTATTTCCATAAATCCAATTTTAAATTTTTGCTATAAGCTTAAGCAAAGCCCGGTATTATCAACTTCATTAAGAATTTAAAAAGGACTTCCCTTGTTTAAGCAATCCTTTAGTCTCACTATTTGATGTAATCAAACCAAGTGGTTTTACCCCCTCAACCGCATTGCTATGATATGTAAGGGGAAGTCTTAAAATTCTGAATTTTCCTTTTCTAACAAACAATTCGCTTAATATTTTCTTTTTTACCTTCTTATGATGATTAAACAAAAAATTATCGCATTGCACTTTTGGGACTTTTTGGTCATATTGATAGGCAAAATCACGATGATGAAAAAATCTTATACCTACAATATTAAGCTCAAAAACTATGATTTTTCAATTTTCTATGGTATTTTTTGAAATTCTTGGTGGAGTCCATCAAGTAGGGACTTTTTCCCATACGCTCCCTTCCGGAGTATCCATGATGAGTATCCCTATTTGGGCTAGTTCCTCTCGGATTTTATCAGCTGTTACAAAGTCTTTATTTTTTTTGGCGAGTTGGCGTTTTTGCAATTGAGATTGGATATAAGATTTTTGCTCTTGGGCTACTCCAAGCTGAAAATACTCAAGAGGGTCTCTCCCCCCTATTCCCAAAAGATTGAAAACAAAATCAATATTTCCTAATATTTTTGCTTTTAGCGGTTTATCTTTAGGATTTTTATCCATCATTTCATTTGAAACATTGATCATTTCTTCAACAACACTCAAAGCCTTAGAAATATTCAAATCATCATTCATAGATTCTAAAAGTGAGTTTTCAAAATCTTTGTTCGCGCATGGAGTTTCCCCTATGGCTCTTTTTTTCAAGCGATAGAGTTTATCAAGCCTTTTTTTGCTGACTAATAAATCTTCTTCATTGAAATTCAAAACTGCCCGATAATGTGTCCCCAATAAATAATTTCTCAAAACCTCACCATCATAAAATTTGAGGGCATCTTTGATAAAAAAACTATTGCCTAAGCTTTTGCTCATTTTTTCTCCATTGACATTCACAAATCCATTATGCATCCAATATTTGGCAATCTCCACTCCAAATGCACAACGCGTTTGGCAAGCTTCATTTTCGTGATGAGGAAAAGCCAAATCTCCACCCCCGCCATGAATATCAATCTGATAAGGCTTATCTTTATAAGCAAGGTTATGATCAATCATAGCCGAACATTCAATATGCCACCCCGGTCGACCCCTACCCAAAGGGCTTTCATAACCAATATCTCCGCTCCCTTTATAAGCCTTCCACAAAACAAAGTCTCTTTTATGTTTTTTTTCTTCATTTTCTCCCACACGGCTTAGATTTTCATCCTCCTCACTCCCCCTATGGCTAATGCTTCCATAGAGTTTATCTTGACTTACATCCAAATAAACATCTCCATTAGGGGCTTGATAAGCCACTTTTTTATCCAAAAGCACACCAATGATTTTAGCGATTGAGTGGAGACTTTCTGTGGCTTTGGGCTCTCTAGCGGGTCTTCTTACACCCAAAGCATCCATATCTTTTAAATAAGATTGAATATAATGTGCGCTTAATTCTACAATATCCGTATGAGTATCCAGAGCTTTTTTAATAATCTTATCATCAATATCTGTAAAGTTTTTTACAAAAATCACACTATACCCATTTGATTCCAATGTGCGCACAAGCAAATCAAAAACTATAGAACTCCTTGCATGCCCTAAATGCGCATCATCATAAACTGTAGGACCACATACATAAATCCTAACTTCATGAGGCATGATAGGAGTAAAATCAAGTTTTTGTTTTTGTCTGGTATCATAAATCTTCATCACAACCTTCTTTAGTTAATTAGTTAATATGAAAAAAATGCAAAAATACAGATAACACCCCCACTTCAATAATCCCTATCAAAATCAACCCTAACCAGCCTTTTGGATATGCCATTATATCCCAAAACCTCTTAATACCAAATGCCTTGATACTCAATATAAAAAGCATCGCCCCACTCAAACTCCCGGCCAATGCAAGTCCTATGGCTCCAAAATACCTCATCAATATCAAAGAACACACCACGCCAAAGCTAAGTGAAATAGCAGATATTTTGGCTGCTTTTCCTTGCATTTTATGAGAATAAAGCCACAAAGAAAAAATCCTTGCTACCCCAAAAGGCAACAACCCTATCATATACATTCCAAACACATTTGCAGAAATCAAAGTATCTTTTCTGCTAAATTCTCCACCTTCAAATAACAGCCAAATAATTTCATTTTTAAGCATTAACCCCCCAATAGTGCATATCCAAAGCATGATAAATAAAAACCAAAAAGATTTTTTCATCAAATCAAGGGCTTTTTGTTCTTTAGAGTTCTTAATCGCTTTGGCTATAGTTGGAAAAAGTGCCGTAGAGACGGCAATGGCAAAAATAGCCAAAGGGAGTTGAAAAATGCGATTAGCATAATAAAGATAAGAAATACTCCCGCTTACCAAAAATGAAGCAAGCATCGTATCAATAAATGAAGCAATTTGAGCTGTTGAACTCCCAAGAATTGCAGGAAAAAATTGCTTAAAAAATCCCTTCAAGTCATTTTTTGCACATAAAAGTAAATGTTTTGCATTTGGTGATGATGAAAAAAATACTTTCCAAATCTGCTTAATACCTACTTCAAAAAGCTTAAAAAAACCCAGACGATATAGTGGATAAAAATGTATTAAAATCTGTGCCACCCCTCCAAGCAAAACCCCATAACTCAACATATACACGACTTCTATCAAATCAGAATCTCTTGCTAAATACAAAGATCCAATCATACAAATATTAAGCAGTGCTGTATTGTAAGCCCCTACCCAAAAGCTATTTTTGTATTGTAAAAGTGTGCTTAAAAATGTAACTATAAAAACAAGTTCAAGATACCAAAAATTAATCACAACAATAGGTTCTGCCAAAATAATGGTATTTTCATCAAAACCAAAAGCCAAAAGCTTGGTAATTATCCCGGAAAATAGCCAAACTAAAAGACTCAATCCCAGCAAAATCAAAACAAAAATTACAAATACACTCACTCCAAAAATACCTTTTTTGCTCCCGGATATAAAACCGGGCAAAAAACTTTGTGTAAAAGCTCCTTCTCCAAATACCCGCCTAAAGAGATTGGGAAATTTAAATGCTACAAAAAAAATATCGCTATAAAGCCCTGCTCCCAATATATGTGCCATATATAAATCCCTCAAAAATCCAAAGATTCTTGAAAACATAATCCCACTACTATTGGTAAAAAAAGCTTTTTTTAACAAAATAAATTCCTTTAAAAGTTACTCATTAATCTTTATGCTTAATTATTGTAGAATAATAATACCAAAGAACTAAAAAATTATAATGGAGAATGTATGGACGCCCTAAATTTTGTCCCGCAAGTAATCAAAAATTGCAAAGATATTAATGAGCAACTCCAAGAATTTTCTCAATCTTCAAAAATTGATATTGCAAATCTGTGTTTTGATGTGCTTGATATTCATACCTTCATAAAAAGTCATCAAAAAGAAGAATACAAAATTATTACAAGCGATGAGTTTGCTCAATTAGATAAAGACAATTTCTACACTAAGGATAATTTTTTTATCCAACAAACTTATGATATCAGAATTCGTCCCAAGATCAAAGACTATGGATTAAAACTTGAAGTTACCCCTCAAGCAGATAGTATGTATTTATTATTCCAAGATCAATTTATTATTATTGATGATGATCGTTTTTATGAAGAGATTTTTGGCGTAGTGGATTCTTTGATGGCACTAAATAAAATTATTTTCAGGCAACAAGATCAACAACGCCAAAATCTAAAACTCCAATTTCAAGAATTTTTAAAGCAAGGAGATTACCCTCAAAAAATATTGCTCAAAACAGCTCTTGATTTTATCCCCTACCAACCTTCAAGGTTTGAGTTTATCCTCAAACAACAATGGGAAAGCAATGGGAAAAAAGCTCCTGAAAATGCTTTTTTTGGGGTTGGGGTAGAAGAAGTCATTGCAGAATATATCAAACCTATCAAAGGAAAAAGCGGGAGAAATCTCAGGGGAGAATATATCAGAATGGATGCTATTCGCCCGGATCAAATCTCCCCTATCACGCATAATAAAAACTATGTCAGCAAAGAAGAGACTCCTGAGAAATTTATATTTAAATCCCTCATAACAGGCTATGTAAAAATTCTTAACGATATCATTACTTTCAATACAGATTATGAGTTTGACACAATGAAGACGATTAATTCCCCAACTTTTTTAGGGGGGCTTGAGAGTGATATTACCCTTACGATAAAATCTGACAATGAACTCATTGATGCTGTCGGTTCTAACATGATTATTGAAGCCTCAACTATCAACATCATTGGCAGCATTGGTGAAAATGTTGCCTTGAGGGCAAAAAATATTTCTATTGAAGGACAAACTCACCAAAGCAGCATTATCCATGCCCAAAAAGCCAAAATCACAACTCATAAAGGGCAATTTTATGGCGATTTTATTGAAGTAAAAAATTTTGATTCCGGTTTTATACAAACAGATGAAGCTGATATTGGTATTGCTAGCGGAAGCACTATATATGCCAAAAAATTAAAAATTAAAAACTTAAAATCAAATAACAAAATTAATTTTTATCAAGAATGCTTTATCGCAGAAATCCAAGGAGGAGAAAATAAAATCACCATTTCTGCAACCTCTCATGAAAAGACAAAAGATACAATGGATTTTATTGATAAAAAAATCTCTCTTTTGAAAACAAAAATGCATTCAATGATTAAAGAATACCAACTCCTGATGTCAAGAGCTAAAAAAAACAAACCCACTGTTGATAAGATAAAAACAGCAGACAAACAAACGCAAAAAGCCATGCTTATGGACGATGACATTAAGAGAACTTACCAAGATTTTATCCTCAATGTAAAAAAACTCAAACTTATCAAACAAGAATTGATAAAGTTTCAAAACAATATCAAAGAGTTAAATCACAACTTAATTCAAATACAAGATGAAACCCTTCAAGCAAAAATTACCACTCAAAGTGAGTGGAAATTTGAAAATGAAATAGTTTATCATCGAGATTATCCTAAACCCGGTGATGAAGTTTTGATACTTCAAGATGGCGAAAATGTCGATATTTCTATTGATGAGCAAACCAAAAAAATCCTAAAACAATTCTAAGGAGAAATGATGATAACAGGGATGATAGGTAACATTTATAAGCTTGAACCTACCTTGGTGGAGTTTGAAGTCAATAGCATTATTTATAAAATTCACATTTCTACAAACACAAGCTACATGCTTCATGCCAACAAAGACAAAAAAATCACTCTTCTTATTAGTGAAATTATTCGTGAAGATGCCCATCTTTTATTTGGCTTTGTTGAGGACATGGAAAAAGCTACTTTTGAACGCCTTATCAAAATCAATGGCGTAGGTCCCAAAGTCGCCCTTGCTATTCTCTCTACCTACACCTCTGCAACTTTTGGAAAAATCATTCAAGATAAAGACATTAATGCACTCCAAAGAGTCCCCGGCATTGGAGCCAAAGGCGCCGGCAAAATCATGGTTGATTTGGCAGGATTTTTTTCTGAACTTATGCAAACACAAAATCTCCCTAAAAATGAAGGTATTCGCAATGAAGCTTTTATGGCGCTTCAAAGTTTAGGATTCAAGAGTGGGGATATTTCAAAAGTACTTAAAAGTATCCACAGCTCTAGCACACAAGATATCATCAAAGAAGCCTTGAAACTATTGAAATAATTTTCTTATCAATATAATATCCCTGCTTTTGGACTAGGATGCAAGATTTTTTGGACCCCTGCATCATCTAATTTTAGACCATAAAATTCTTTGAAATGCTTTTTAAGTTGTTCCTGAATATCTATGTTGGCAAAAATTTTAGGATGATTCTTTTTAGCTAACCACATTAGAAATACGGGAAATTCTGCCGATGGAGCAAACCAACGATAAGATCCCAAAGGAATTTTATACACACGTTTATTTTTAATGGCATCAATCCCCTGCCATAGTTTAGATTCAAGGAGATCCTTAGGCATTGTTTGTGTAAAGTTAGTAATAAAAATAACCTCAGGATTAAGGGCATAAATCTCTTCCAAATTAACCTTTCTATTAGCCTTAATAGAAGAAAAAACATTACGTGCCCCTGTAGTTTTGAGCAAATAATTTGCAAACAAGCCATCGACTATAATTTCATTATGATGATATTGGTGCAAAATCATTGCTTTTGGAATTTGTTTGCATGCCTTGAGGGCAGATTTTATTTGAGACTCTATTTCTTGATTATGTTTGATAAGCTTATTTGTCATCTCTTCTTTGGATAAAACTTTGCCAATCTTTTCAAGCCAATCTTGTAGTGTCAATAAATAATTATAATCCCCTATATTTACTGAAAGCGCGATGGTAGGTATCCCGCTACTTTTAATAGTATCACAAAGTTTGACATTAGAAGCATGACAAAAAACAATATCCGGTTTCAAATTTAAAATTTCTTCAATATTTTGGGTATTTCCATAAGGAACTTTTAGAATATCAGGATAAAATGTAGCCAAAACAGATTCTCTAATTGCATTGATACTTGCTTTTGGAATATAAACAAGTTTTTTAGCTCCATTATCAACCAAAGTAATCACTGAAGGCAATGGCCACATTCCCCCTACCACAACAATTCTATTGATCTCATTTGCCAAAACTTCAATACCAAAAAATAGCATTAAAAAAACTAGCCCAAACCTCATCGTTCAACCTTTAGGGTATCCCTATGAAGCTCTATATCCTCACAAACCCACTCCATAAAACGATCAAAAAAATATTCTGTCTTAGGCATAAAACCAAATCCAAAATGAAAGTCCGGATCCAAAGAAGTGATATAGACATTGCCCTTAAAACTTACATTATCTTTATAAATAATACTCTCCCCAAGTTCATTAACCAAAATATTCTCACTTCCTTTTGGTGGATAAAATACACCATGATAGTGCCATTTGGCATCTTGAGGGGTTATTTTCTTAAAAAGGGGATGTTTGGGATTAGCTGCATAAAGAGGTAAATCAGCTTGAGGAATAATCCACCACCAAAAATTTACTGCATAATCCCTCCATTGCACGCCATTAAGCCAGATTTTACTCATTTCTCCAAATACTACTAAATGACCGCCATGATTTAGATAATCCTCGATTTTTTCCCGGTTTTGAAGCAAAAAATGAGGATTTACTCTGGAAGCCACTACAATATAATCAAATTCGTCCAAATAAGTATCACACAAATCCGGCAGATAAATCCTTTTATCAAAAAAATTTGCATATTTACCATTTTTATTGATAAAAAATTTTTGATGATAACAACTACCTCCTGTAATAATTGCATTTTTGAGTTTCATTGATTATCCTTAGTATTTTTTATTTCTTCCCAAACCCACTCCAACAACCCCAATCCCATTCTTCTTGCCGTATTATTATCAAAAATACCAAACCCTAACAAATCTGCTCCGGCACTGCTTAAAATAATCCCACGAGTGCTATGCCTATCAATATAAGCCACACAACAATCTTCATTATCTTTTAGAATTATTTGCGCATTTTTAGGGGGAATAAAATAACCCCGATTAAAAAACCCCTTTACACCGCGTCGATAATTCAAATCATATTCTCTCACCCCTTCAAATATAGAATGTTTGCTTGGATATATAGTTCTATCTTTTATTGAAATCTCACTTGGAATATAAAGATTATTTCCCGGAAGCCAAGGTAAAAAATTTTGCGCAAAAGATAAAAGAATGCCTCCTTTTTCAAGATAAGATTGGATTTTGGAAGCATGTCTTAAAAGATAGATTTCATCAATGCTTGTGGGGATAACAATAGCATCAAAATTTTCCAACCCTTCTTCCAGACGCGTATAAATATCAAAATATTCCAAGATATTTTGATATAAAAAATAATTATAAATCCCTTTTTCTTCATACCCATTACTATCAAGATAGGCTATCTTATTCTTCCAAGATCTTTGCGCTACATTAAAATAAGTCTTCACAAAATTCCTTTATTGACTAAATTTTTATCAATTAATTTTTAAAAAATTAAAGCAAAGTCTATAAGACATCAACTTAAAATAATATAAATTATCATTATTTTTATCATAAATTAAGTTAGAGTTTATTAAGATCGTCAGCTTTCAAACTTTTAATTTTTATATAAAATAATAAAGTTATCAAAAATATATTTTAAGGATTTTTATGAAAAATAATTTATTAAAAATTTTATTTTATTTTATAATTACTTCTTCGCTGCTTATTGGTGAAGAAAAAATAAATCACCAAAATGAAAAAATCTATTCTCTTGAAAAAGTAACAACACAAGCAAGCATGTCTGAACTTCCCTTGGAAGAGCAAAGCCTGGCTATTAGCATTATCCCTGAGGATGAAATTTTACAAAATATCGGCACAGGTGGGATTCAAACCCTTTTAGAACAAGTCCCCGGCATCCTTTATTCCAGATCGGGAGGTATCAATGGACAACTCAGCATTCGAGGGATGAATTCTAATGACACTCGCTCAATTGTTTTAGTTGATGGAGTACGTGTTTCAGGAAGAAATACATTAGAATTTAATACTTTTGATCCTAATTCCATTGAAAGTATTGAAGTGATTCGCGGTCCTGCCTCATCGCTATGGGGATCAGATGCTATGAATGGCGTAGTCAATATCAAAACGCGCAGATCTCATATAAATATCCACGATCCCTTTACTCTCACTCCCAGAATTAGAGCGATTGATTTTGCAAGTGTGAATAACTATATCGGAGGTCGATTTGAACTTATAGGAGGAGGAAATCAATGGGATATTCTTGTTGGAGTTAATGGCAAAAGAGGAGATGATTATCAAACTCCAATAGGAGTAGCTAAAAATAGTGGTTTCAAAACAACAGGTGGGGACTTTAATATAGGTTATACCAACTCCCATTCTACAAGATTTTATGTCCAAGGCAGGTATGAATATATTATTACTGAGCGTGCCGGAGGACTTGGGGCAGCTCCGGGATACCCCTATACAGATACCAAAGAAGATCCCCTCACCGAACAATATCTCCGTATAGGCGTCCAATCTTATGAATTTGGATTTGCCGATAAATTAGAAGCATATTTATATGCAAGAAAATACGACACAGACATTTATAACAATATTGTCAAAACAATCCAACCTGTCATCAATAGCTATATTTTTGGAGGTAGAATGGCAATAGAAAAAAAACTCTCTAACCACGCTATTATCTATGGAGTTGATTTTTATACAAGCTTATCTCCACAGGTCAAACTCAGGAGTCAAAAAACAGATAAAATCATCAAAACACTCTATAGACCTTCCAGTTTCACAGATATGGGTATTTTTATCAAGGATGATTGGAATGTCTTAGAATCTTGGATACTTTCAGGTTCATTGCGCGGGGATTATGTGCTAACAACTATTGCCAAACACCCTCATTATTCAAGCGAATCTATTGTAGATACTCAACTTTTAGACGCCAATAGCATTATCAATAATGGCGCACTTACAGGAGCCCTAGGATCGGTATATTTCTTCAATGAATATTTTAGTAATGCTATTAACCTCAGTCATAATTTTAGAGTCCCCTCACCGGGATCAAGAATGAATTCTACTCCGGCAGGAGACTTACGCCTTCAAACTGTTGCAAATCCTACATTAAAACCTGAATATTCACAAACCGGCGAAATCAGTTTGCGCTACTCTAATCCTAATCATTTTGTAAGTCTTACGGGTTATTTTACCTATTATAGCGATCTCATTACCTCAAAAACCGTTCAAGCAGGCTTATATAACCAATATATCAACATCGGACAAGCTTATATCACCGGGGCAGAGCTTGAGGGAAAACATTCATTTTTAGATAATCGCTTGTCATTAAACTATAGTGCAACCTATACTTACGCTCAAGATGTAAGCAACAACAAGCCTTATCGCTATATTGCCCCTTTGTATGGACGTATTAGTTTAGAGTATTTTGCATCAAATTGGTTCTTCCGTTTTGTGCAACGCGCTTATCTGGGTAAATTTGCCTCTCGTATTGATCCTTCCCAAGAACGTCCCACCAAATCTTATGCAATGAGCGATATTTACTTTGGCTATAACCTCAAATCTTTGTCCAAACAATTAAGTGGTATGGATCTTATCATGGGCATAGAGAATTTCTTCAATACGACAGGGAGGAATCCTGTTACTGTCGAGGATCTCAAATACCCCAATACTTTGGTAGGTAATCCTCTTGTAGAGCCCGGTAGAAATTTTGTGCTTAAATATGCTTATAAATATTAAGTGAATTTTATGAGAAATATACTTTTGATCTTTATCCTTCTGGGAATATGTTTCCTGTCTTTTGGAGTGGGTAGATATGCCATAGATTATGCAACATTATTTAAAATTTTTAAAACACTCTTGAGTTCAAGCGCCATTGAAGACACAATAAGAGCAAAAGTTGTGTTTAATTTCAGGGCACCCAGGATTGCATTAGCAGTTTTTGTAGGGGCAGGACTCGCTATAACAGGAGCTTGTTTCCAATCTATTTTCAAAAATCCATTGGCTACCCCTGATATTTTAGGAGTCAGTAGTGGAGCAAGTTTTGGGGCTGTACTTGGACTTTTTTTTGGATTTGGAAGTTATGGTCTGATTGGAAGCTCTCTTGTTTTTGGATTTTTAGCCTTAAGTATTACAATTTTAATTGCTAAAAATACCTATGAATATGGCACGATTATGCTTGTATTAGGAGGGATTATTGTATCAGCTCTTTTTCAAAGTCTCCTTGCTCTTATCAAATATGTCGCTGATCCACAAGATATTCTTCCAATGATTACTTACTGGCTTTTGGGATCTTTGCAAACAAGCAGTTTTTCTGAAATTTCCTTAGGAATGGGAGGGATTTTTTTAGGCTGTGGGATTATTTATTTGTTACGTTGGAAACTCAATATCCTTGCTTTAGAAGATGATGAAGCAAAGAGTTTGGGGATTTCTTTATATACTTATCGTCTTATTTTTATCGTCACTTCCACACTTATTACAGCCTGTATTGTTTCTATGTGCGGGCTTATTGGCTGGATAGGGTTGCTTATCCCGCATATAGCGCGCTTAATGTGTGGGAGTGAAAATACAAAAATCATACCTCTAAGTGTTTTGCTAGGTTCTATTTTTTTGGTGCTCATAGATACACTTTCGCGCACAATAAGCGCTGATGAAATCCCTATTTCTATCCTGAGTGCCCTAATAGGAACACCATTTTTTATTTATATCCTCAAGAAAAATAAAGGTATCACATTATGAGTTTATTTAGTGTCAAACAAGGGGGTTATCAAAGAAAGCACAAAAAAATTTTCAAAAATATTAATTTAGAACTTTATCCGGGTGAAATTCTTTCGATTTTAGGTCCTAACGGTGTAGGAAAAACTACATTTCTCAAATGTTGCATGGGGCTTCTCAAATGGAGTGAGGGAGCAAGTTTTTTAAACAAAAAAGACATTAGACATGTTGTAAATTCTTATTTATGGCAAAATATTTCTTATGTCCCTCAAGCAAAAACTATCCATAGCGGTATTAGTGTTTTGGATATGGTATTATTAGGTTGCAATCCTTTGCTTAACATTTCTCCCAAAAAACAACATCTAACCTTAGCCCTTCAAACTCTGGAAGAATTAGATATCTCTCATTTAGCAAAACAACATTGCCATTCTTTAAGTGGGGGAGAACTACAGATGGTTCTAATCGCGCGGGCTTTGGTTTCTTGCCCTAAGCTTTTGATTTTAGATGAACCTGAATCTAATCTTGATTTTAAAAATCAAATTAAGATTTTAGAGATACTCAAAACTCTCTCTAACAACAAAGTCGGGATATTATGTAACACGCACTACCCTACCCATGCTCTCAAAATCTCTCACAAAAGCCTTTTGATATACCACAAAGAAAATGAAATAAAAAATATTTATGGAGAAACAAGCAGGGTTTTAACTCAAGAAAACTTAAGCCAAGCCTTTGATGTCCCTCTTGAATTATTTGCAGCGCACTTAGAGTTTCCCAAAAACTTCAATTCACACAAAATATCCATTAGTGATGTGTTGTGAATAAAATTTACTTGAGTAAGTTTTAAGATTTTACAATTTTATGCTTTTTTATGCTTATTGCAAAATCCTATTCTTTGACTAACTCAATTACTATTTTGTTATAAAAGTCTCAACTTATACCAACAAATTGTTAAAATCCAAAACACTGCTTAAGCGTGATAAATGGTAATTATTCATTGATCAAAACAACCTGAATAATCC
Source organism: Helicobacter sp. 11S03491-1 (assembly GCF_002272835.1). NCBI lineage: Bacteria > Pseudomonadati > Campylobacterota > Epsilonproteobacteria > Campylobacterales > Helicobacteraceae > Helicobacter > Helicobacter sp. 11S03491-1. The sequence continues at coordinate 182,473 of NZ_MLAO01000002.1, read as the reverse complement.
TGCACAAAGCACAATATAACTCTCGCTTTGGTCCAAAAATCACAACAAAAAAATCTTCGCAAAAGAGTGATATTCAAACCCATCACCACATAAAAATAAACTAAATATGGAAAAGTCTTTTAACAATCTATTAATATTTTAATTCCATATTTTTTTATTTTTATTGTGTTAATCTTGCAAGTCGCTTATAAAAAACCCGTTGATCATTAATTGGCATGCCCATTCTATAGACAAACTCATAGAGCTTGTTTTGATTTATTCCATTATTTTATTCAAAATCATATCCAAATCCTTATCTAAATTGCCACCATCATAATCAACATAAGGAATGCCATATTTATCAAATGCTTTTTTGATTCGCCTATAACTATTAGCAACTCTCAACTCAACCCAAACCACACCAAGTTCATCAGATTGATTTTTGTTTTGTTGGGATAAGGTATCGGCAATAAAAATATGTGATTTTCTTGCAAAAATCACATCAGCGCTTTCCGGGTTGCCTCGTCCCATTAATTTTACTTCACAAAGATATTTTTTGCCCTCATTGTCTTTGAGATAAAAATCAACTTCACGACTCACTTTTTTGGCGCTATCTCGCACAAACTTTTCTTCATAGTTATTTGTAGGGATTTTATAGAGTTCACAAATTGTTTTCATCAATATTTTTTCTGCAGTTTTACCGACTGCACTCCACGCGCCACCTCTCAAAGCCGCACGCTTGACTGCCAATGTATTGATAACAAGTAAGGTTTCATTGATTGTCAAATCAACACAGACACCATTGAATTTTAGAGTAAGCATTAAAGTCAGATCTTCATTGTTATCAATAAAACCACTGATTGCTTCATACAAACTATCATAATGTTCATAAGCTGCATCAATTACAATTTCTTTTGCGCTACTCCCATACATATTATGTATCGTTTTCATATTAAGACCGGCATGAAGGGCAATCTCATCGGGTGGGAGAGTGTTTTTCAAAAATTCTTTTTTATACCAATTGACTACATCTTTATTTTCTAATTTTACTTTGATAATTTTTTTGAAAAAATCAATCACAAATTGCAAAAAATCAGTGTTGATTAAATTAACAACTTCAATACGATAATCTTGTCCTTTAATCACCCGCTTAACAATATTTTTTATGACTTGATTAGTGAATGTCATAAATTTTTAAATTCTTCTAACGTCATAAATTCAGAGGAGTTATCCTCCAACAATGAATTTTTATTCATTAAGCTTTTCATATATTCAAAATATTTTGGCTCTTTTTCTGTTAAGAAAAATTTCCGTCCCAATGCCTTTGCAGTTCGTCCAAGTGTCCCACTTCCGGCAAATGGATCAAAGATTAAATCACCTTTAAATGAATAATACTCAATGACTCTTTGGCATAATTGTGTTGGAAAAATTGCGCTATGAACCCTGTCAGACCTAGGGCAAATCTTCCAAACATTGGTTGTTTCAAAACCATCTTTTACTTTGCTGTCTTCTACGATACTAAGGTCATATTGATGGATATTCCAATCAAGTAATTTATCGGTTTTCTTTCTATAAACCATTAAATATTCAGTGATAGTGTTTGGTTTATATGCAAGCGGCTTACGATGTTGTTGAAACCCTCCAATACGATTTTTTACACTGTATTCCGGCTTTTCCCAAATAATATCATCAACAAACTCCCAACCCTGCTGCACAAGCAAAGCATGCAAATCAAAGGGTATTGGGTATCTTTTGCTGCAATGAGCCCGACTAATTCTAGGCACAATAACAGGCGAGGTATTCACAATCAAAAATCGTCCTTCTTTTGTTATGCGATGGGTTTGTTCAAAAACTTTGCGCAAAAAATCAAGATAGGCTTCATAGCTTTGATAAATCGAATAATCTCGCGCATTATAATATGGTGGTGAAGTAAAAGTTAAATGGATACTTTCTTCACCAACATTTTTTAATATCTCTAATACATCACCCAATACAACAACATTTGAAAGTTTTTGATCGATTGTTGTGTGTGGTTTTGGTTTTGTTTTGGGTGTTGTTTGTGAAAAATATTCTTTTTTTATGATTTGTTTAACCATCTCATTCTCATGACTTATAAGTCTTTTGAGAATCACATCAACTTTATGATTACCCTTAAAGACAAGCAAAGCCCGAATTGCTTGGCAAATAATTTTTGGATCATTATCCTTTAAAACCTCAAATAAAAATTCTATATTATCACGATTGCGTTGCCGACCTATGGCTGAAATTGCTTCGCGCTTCACAGCGCTGTTTTCATCATTTTTATAAATGGAGATAAAAATTTCTGAGTTATCTTGATGATTTAGTTTAGCGATATTTTTAATTGCTAAAACCCGTACATTAGGGGACTTATGACCGGTCAATTTCAAGATAGGAGAAATATCAAAATCACAGGCAATACGACCCAAACTCTCTAATGCTTCAATAAGCATACCTACGTTTGAAGTTGTTTTGCAAGTGTCAATATATTTTATAGCCTCATAAGTTCCCATAGCTTCAATTCTAGCATATTTTTGAAAAACATAGACTCCATTATAGAAGTAACTTGGATTCTATAATTTAATTTTATATTTATTTTTTTATTATTTCCATATTTCCATTACTTTTTACTTGGATTATTGCTATGTTTATGAAACTTTTTGCATTTAAGATTTTTATCAAGTCTCAAGAGTCATCAAAATGAAAGATCCCAAAGATGTTTTATTCACCTCTCAACACCTGCCAACAAAAACTTTTAATTCATAGGCTTAAGGATAGGACAGGCGTAAAATTAGGATTTTTTCACAAATTTAGGGCAAAATAAATTTGTCGTATTTTAAAAAGTGCTATGCTATGATTTGACATCAAATAAGACCGGCATTTTACTTCATACCCCAAAATTAATTTCACCCCTCTCTTTTTTATTCGGTTATTTTAAAATAATCCATTTTTTACCTTTATTTTTCATAGATTTAGGCTTTATTTTATTTTTTAGGTTGAGATTTTTTATCCATTTCTTTCTCCAATTCTTGAGCTTTTTTTACTTCTTTGGCTTGACGTTTTAGCAAATCTTGATATGCTGTCTTATACTTGCTTTCATTCTTTTTGGTATCTTTGGCTTGCTTGGTTTGGAGATCTTTAGTCTGTTTGTCCAATTTTGTTTTGAGACTCTTTAGATCTTTAACTTGTTTATTTTGTATCTCCTTGCTTGCTTTGGCAAAGTGATTTTGGAGATTCTGAAGGGCTTTGGCTTGCTTGGTTTGGAGATCTTTGAGAACTTTGGTCTGTTTATTTTGCAAGTCTTGAAGTTTTTTGGCTTTTTGAGGATCTTTATGTAACTTCGCTTCTTGTATCTCAAAGGCAGATTTATTTTTTGTATTTAGCTCTTGAAGTTCTTTGGCTTGGTTTGCTTCCAAATCTTTGAGAGATTTTTCTGACTTTTGGTTTAAAACTTTGTTTGCATTTTTTGCTTTGGCTTGGAGTTCTTCATTCTCTATAGCATACCTTGCTTCTAATGTCTTGAAAGCACCTTTATAATCATCATTGAATTCCTTTATTTTTCTTGCTTTTGAAGCTTCGAAAACTTTAAGCTCTTGGGCATGGAGAACTTTTATTTTTTCACCTGAAGGTTGATCACTCTTAAGAATTTTTGCAATCTCAATATGAATCATTTTAAAATCATTTTTTTCTACTTTATCTTCTTGTTTTCTATAAATACTCAAAGTTTTTGCTTGGGCTTTTTTAGTGGCTATGATCTGAGATTTTTGTTCTTCAAAGGCTTGTTTTTGTTTGATTTTTTCTTGTTTGGCTGAGATATTAGCAAGCCTTTCATCAAAGCGCATTTGAGATCGACGGATACTTGCAAGTCTTTTTTCTTGGGTAAGCTTAGCTGCTAAAGGATTCAAAGCATGCCCAAATTCATAGCGCAGCCCTATAGATACAAGGTAGTTTTGATTAAAATATCTACCCAAAAACCCGGTATCCACATCTGCATAAACCCGCCAATTCTCTGACACTACCGAATTGAGTCCAAGATTAATCATCATTTGATTATTGGGAGCAAGCAATGTTTGAGCTTGCGAATAATTGGTTTTGTATCTTATCACCCCTCCACTCACTACATCACTCACCCAAAAAGCGCCCAATCTAAAATCAGTCTGATTCTTGGCATTCATAAGACGATAACCCACATTCGCGCCTAATTTTGATCTAAAATTAAAGATATAATTCAAATCAGCCTTAAAATAAGGAAAATAATCGGGTCTATAATCCAATAAACTACTTTGATTGACTTGATTGATGACTCCTCCACTCATCCATCCCAAGATGATTTCTGCAGAAGGCTCTAAATAAAATCGTTTTTTCTTATCTGTATAATATCGATAACCTAATTCTTGCCCCAAACTCACTCCATGAGAATCCAGAGGCACATTATAGATATTGTTATTTTTGATAGAAATATTACTGTGGATATAAGTATATTTCAAAATGCTATCTGTATAAAATCCACTTTCATTCACAAAAGAATAATACCCTCCAAATTCAAGCATATTGGCGCTTCCATTATAACCACCCCCTCTAATAGTGTTGTATCCATAATTCAGGGCACTTCCTAAAAATTGCTCTCCATAAGCTGTATTCCACCCATAATCATAGCCCACTTGGATATTGGTTGCATAAATCTTAGATTTATCTCCCCTATTAGAAGTGTTCAAACCGCTATATACCCTGGAAAAAATTCCTTGTGCATAATAATTATTTCGAAGCTCCCCGAGTCGTTTGTTGAGATTGTTGATGTTGGCTAAAAAGATAGAATAATTAGAAGTGATGGCATTATTGGTATCCCCTAAGTTTGACTTATCAATAGCTGTAGATGCAGACCGGACAAAATACCCTGTTGCATTTGCCAAATCTTTCTCCACATTAGTATCAATTTTTCCTGTGGCATCTACAGAAATACGCTTAGAATAAAGTATTGTATTGACAATATCATAGCCTTGTTCTACTTTAGAAGCAGAGGTATCAAAAATCATATTTGAATTTGAATCAGAGGAGTCTTTTACTATTGCAACCAGAATATTATTTGCTGACAAATCCCCTGTAGCCAAACTCGTATAATCTTGATAAACTTGAAGATAGTTGCTCAAATGTTGCCCTGCACCCACATCTTGGATAATAATTCTATCAGAATTAAGAGAATTATTATGAATATTAGGATTATTATCTGCCCGATTTGAATCTATGGCAACCCTAAAAATAGCATTATTAAAATGTCCTAAGTTATTGACAATCATTGTAGAAAATGTATCTTTTTGGAAAGTATTATTGATTTCTTTCCCACTTGTAGCCAGATCAATAATTGTATTATCCCTTTGAGCAAGAGTGGCAGCAAACATTGTGTCGGTATTGGCGCTAAAAGAACCATGACTTGAAGTAAGGCTGGAAATTACAGACAAAGATCCGTTATAAAGAACGAGTTTAGAGCCTTGAGACAAAACAAAAGTCGTGTTATCTGTTTTGGCAAACATATTTCCAATAAATGCCGCACGTGGAGCAAAAGTAATCTCATATTTTTGATCGCTGGTAGAAGGAAGGTTATATTCCCCGCCTATTATCACTCCATCAATCTTCATTCGATAAATATCATCTTTTATATGGGTATTAGGATTCACTCCTGATTTATCAATAAATAAAGAAACATAATTGCTTGAATAAACATCCCTAAAAGGCTTCAAAACTTTGTTGGCCATGGAAGCATCAAGCGTAATAGCCAACCCATTTTCATAAGTATAACCATTGACTTCAAACGTATTTGATGTTGGAGAATAAATAGCCTTGCCGCTATTTAAACATTCTTGTGTTATCCAACTCCCCTCACATTGTGTTTTGTTCGCAAAAAAGTTAGTTGTATCTGCGCTATTGCCCCCATCAGCGAAAATAATATTAGCCCTCCCCCCACTATAATCTATCAAAGCAGTCCCACTCACAGGTCCGGATATAGCAATATTTGAAATACCTCTATTATAATTTCCAATATAAAAAGTAGGGTAGATATGTTGGCTTGTAAGCAAACCGGCAATAGAATCATTGATACTCAAAGAAATATTACTCACACCCCCATAAGTATTAATTTTAGAAATTTGTCCATTCTGATTAGCATATAAGGACATATTCAAATCAATAAAACTGGTTCCATCAAAAGTGTCTATAGAGCCTGCAAAAACAGAGCTGTTTTTAAGTGAAAAAATATTAATTCCTCCCCTTGTAGTGATATCTCCATAGATTTGAGAATTATCCAATGAAGTGTAACTCACTCCTTGATCGATAAAGACATCTCCAATCAAAGCTGCATCAGTAAGGTTATTTTTAACAAACATATTTTTACCATTTAATGAAATATCCCCAAGCAAAAGGCTATTATCAATAGAGATAGCGGTATTAACATGACTGGTATTGTGATTTTCAATCGTGATATTTCCATGCAAAATACCATTGATAAAACTCAAGGTATTGATTGTGTTCATCGTCGATGCAGAATCTAAAATCAAGTTTCCATTTAATAAATCCGCAGGAGTATTTTCAATCATCTTTAAAAATTCCGGAGTCATTGTCCCTGCAAGAATAGCTCCTTTGATGACACTCATATGTGCAGTGGGTTTGACACCAATCAAATCAGAGCTTTGGGAAGATAATATTGTATTTTTAAACTCTAAGGTATTCCTAGCCCCACCGGCAATCAAGATATCCCTCTCTTTTAGAGAATCCAGAAAACTTAGCTTGTTTGTTTCTCCTCCAAAAATAGTGATATTCCCATTCTTATATGGAGAATTAATATAATTCAAAGTATTAGAATGTCCCCCAACAATCATAATATTCCCTCCATTTACTACTGAATTATTAAAATTTAGGGTATTGGTAGAATCGCTATAACAAATTCTAGAACCAATTGTGCATACATAACCATTAGGAGCAGTATCTGAAGGTCTATAAGAAATAGGCAAGACATAGATTTTTCTTGAAATGGAAATATTCATATTATCCCAAGTAGAATCTGTGGTATTAAAGACATTTATTCCTCCTTCAATAAAAATAGTGCCATTTTTTAATACAGAGTGATTTTTGATATCCAGAGTATTTTTACCTCCGGAAAAGGTGATATTCCCTTCAAAAGTAGTTATTTTTGTTTGATCTACACTCACATCTTTATCCCCGGGACTTAATTGATCAAAAACAAAATTCACCCCCAAAGAATTCTCATTTCCAATGATATTCAAGTTAGAAATAAAGAAATCTGATCCCATAAAATTAATTTGAGAATTAAGCAAAGACGATGCATTATTTATCGTCATAGAACCCCCTTTAAAGGTTGTATTTTTGAAAATAAGATAATTATAATCTGTCATGATTGTCAAACCGGCATCATTTAAAACATCATTGTAGAAAAAATAACTCCCTATTGACTGCGAAAAAACATCTGAAAGATTAGATTGATGATTTTTTAAAACACCAAAATAAACATTAGAATGATTAAATACAGAATGCTTCAAAAAAACTCTTAAAGAAGTGCCGACACTGGATCCACTTATAATCTCCACATTTCCATTAAAGATATTATTTTCATTTATAAGGGAGGTTGTATTTTCAGAATCCCAATGAAAGTTTCCATTAATAGTGGAGTTTTTTATGCTAAAACTATTTTCCTCAGAAGGAGAAATATAATAATTATGAAAAATTAAATCCCCATTTATCATAGTATGATTCAAAACAAATTTTGCTTTAGGAGTTATTTTTATGTTTCCATATGCTCCTTTTTTATCTACCTGCCCATATTCTTCAAATGTCATATTTCCATAATAATTAACCCCATCAAAATCAATACTTAAGTTTCTATAACCATTTGTATTGTGTTCAAAAATATTGCCAAATAAATTTATTCTATCATCAGAAGATTTTCCAAAGGCTTTGAGCATAAAAGTATCTGAATTGCTATTATCACTATTGTGACTTCTTTCTGCATTATTGAGATCCAAAGAAACATTTTTATGATCTGCGCTTGTATAAGAAATATTAGGAGAGGAAACAGGGTTGGTTATTTGCACACAATACCCATTAACCAAGCTATTGCAAGGCACACTTAAGTCAATAGATTGGTTTCCGTAAGATTTTTGAAAAAAACTAAGAGAAACTAAAAAGAAAAGAAAACAACTTTGAAAAAATAAATTTTTCAATTTTACCCCCCCCCCCCCCGCATACCGGCAAACAAAGTTCTATTGGGCATAAATTCTCCTTTTTATCTTATGTATCTAAATGAATAATATTATTAAACTATTTTAATTTTTAAAAAATACTTAAATGAAATTATTTTTCTAATTTAATACAAATAAATATTTATTTTGAAAATAATTATAATTTTTATATAAAAATAATAAAGCTTAATAAAATAAGATTATTATTCCTATTATTGATAATAGATGCCTTAATCTTATGGATAATAAAAATTATTTAAAATAAATATTTTTTCTATTTTTGAGATAATGATGAGGACACTTCATAAATAATTGTATAAAATGTCTCGCGCAATACAAGTTAGATCAAGACAAGGAATTTTTTATTATATCTCATAATTTTAGTTAAATTCTATTTTTGATTTCATTTTAACAATACATTTTTGTGCTGCCAACAAATACAAAATCCATATTTGATTCCGCCACAAAACCCTTGCGTACTATCGCAAAATATTCAATTCATTATCTATAAAAAATTCAAATATTCCAAGTCTCACAAGTATATTAAAGGTCATCAAGTTCTCTCATCACAGAAAAATCGATATTTGCTATGTTCTCTGGTTGCAATAATGGAGGTTCATAATAAATGTAATTATTTAAAATTTTAAAGTTTTCTTCTTTTATAAAAAGACTTATCATGGCAATTGAAATATAGCAGTTATAACAGATTAAGTAAAATTGTATTGACTTTGGATGTTTGCTAAGAAAATTATAAGATACCCCAATCTCTTAGGATTAAGGTATCTTGAGTTTTATTTATGTCTAATTTTTTAAAGTTCTTTGGCAAAAAGTATGCTTTGTTTGATGGCATCAGAATAAATTCTATCTTGACTTACAAAAGGAACTATTTTGCGATATTGATTTTTGATTGCAGCAGAAGAGACGCCGGGAACAAAACCTTTTCGTAAATCTAAACTCTGTGTCCCCTCTAGAAGCTGAAAGGCTGCGATCTCATAAAGATGTTCTATAATATCGCCCAAATGTGCCACAGAAAGATTCCCCATTGAAGCGACATCTTCAATATCCCCTGCAAGCACGACAGTATGAAATGATTGAGGCAAAGCAAGATTTTTAATCATAATATTACTCTGACTAAATGGCTTTTCAATTGCACCAAAACCATGTCCATGATTTGTGGGAGCATTGAGGAATCTTGGAAGTTTTGTAAAATCCGGGTTAGAGATACGGATAAGTTGTTGGGTCATATTTTCTGCAAGTCTCGCTAAAGAAATGTTGAGACTCTCTACCTTTAAAACCACAGGCAAAAAATTAAAATTTGCAGTCGGATAAATCGCCCCGCCATCCTTGACATCATAAGATTGAAGCTGCGATCCCTCTGCCTTTGGAGCATTCAAAAGCACCATAGGGTTATCATCGTTGCGATTAATTTGGATAAGGAGGGCTTCTTGAAGCTCTTGAAGGCTTGTATATACATTGCCAAGCGCATAATTCATAGTGCGATAAGAGAGAGGATCTTGTAATGCTCTTTGTGAAGAGAGTTTCCACAAATCACTCCCTTTGAGGGTATCTCTGATCTCTTTTGAAGCTTCTTGAAGTCCTATGAATTTCGAATCCCCAATAGCTCCCTGACTAAAAGGTGCAACATTACCATTAAAACCTTCTAACATCAAAGCAAATAGTCTAATTTCTTGATGATAGAATTTTTGGGCTTTAAGAGTGCTCAAAACCGCTCTTGCAGCAGTGATAGAATTATTACTCAAGATAGATAAAAAGTCTTTACCCACAAGTTCAATAGGCTTTAAACCCGCTTTTTTCAAACCCTCTAAACTCGGATAAATTTTGCCTTGGTAGCTTACTTTCCACTCCCCAATCATTGCTAAACCAATATGAGAAGCCAAGGTGATATCTGCTTCTCCCACGCTTCCATTCATGGGCACAACAGGTGTAACATCACGGTTAATAAAATCCTCATAAGCCTTTGCTACTTCCAAAGATACTCCTGTCCCCCCACTGGTGATAGTGTTTAGACGTATCAACATAGAAGCACGCACAATTTCATTGGACAAAGGCTCCCCGATACCCAAACCATGCGCCCTCAAAGAAATTGTATTAAAATGCTTAGAAAGTTTTAGCAATTCTTTTGAAAGGATCTTCTTGCCTCCTACTTCTTCAAAAACAGGCCTGTCTTTGTTCCAGCCTACCCCAGTAGTGAGTCCATAAACAGGCTTATCCAGCAAGGCAGCTTCCATAACAATTTGATGACCTCTTTTGATATTCTCTAAAGATGATTGAGTAAGGGTAACTTTGCGATGATCATAAGCCACTTCATAAACTTCTTGCAAACTCAATCGGTGATTTGGATCTAATTCCAAAGGTTTTGTTTGCTTTCCAAACCCTATGGCAAACAAACAAATACTCATTATCATAATTTTTGATATATTTTTTAATAAATTCATTTTTTCTCCTTAAACATAAAGATAACACTGGCAAATGCCAGAACACAACAAAAAGCCAAATAATACGCAGGTGCATAAACACTATATTGAGTTGCCCAAGTCATCAATGCAGGCGTAAAACCTGCAAAAAATATAGCAGCTGTGTTATAAGAGATTGCCATTCCACTTGATCGGATCGCTACCGGATAAAGGATAGCTAATGCCACAGGAGCAACCCCCACAAAAAAAGCCACACAAAGACAAAAAAATGTATGTATCAAAATCAAGTGCTCAAAGCTTGGAGTTGCATGCAACCAATAAAGCAAAGGAAAAATAGCTACCAACATAACGACAATGCTTATTTGGAGTATTTTTTTTATCCCAAACTTATCTGCAAGTTTTCCGGCTACCACACATCCTATTACCATAAAAATATTTCCAATAAAACTGGCACTGAAACTTTCAGATTTACTAAATCCAAGCCCAACAACCGAAGAAGTATAATAAGTAGGCATATAAATAATTAAAGTATAAACACTTGATGTCCATAAAATCGAAAATAATATCCCTTCAACAAGCTGTCTTGGATATCTTTTAAACAAATCAAAAAGAGGGCGATGGTGTTTGATTTTGGAAGGATCTTTCTTAATTTGATCTTGAAACTCAGGGGTTTCGTCTAAAGTTTTGCGGATATACAATCCCACCGGAATAATCAAAAGCCCAAAAACAAAAGCCAATCTCCATGCCCAATCCAAAATTTCTTTTTCACTAAAGAAGTAGGTGATCAAAATCCCTGCTAAAGCAGCAAGAATATTTGAAATACCCATACTTGCTTGAAGCCAGGAACTATAAACTCCCTTTTTTTCTTTAGGAGCATATTCAATCAAAAATGCAGCTGCCCCGCCAATCTCTCCACCTGTTGAAAATCCTTGCAAAAGTCTTGCTATAAGCAATAATATAGGTGCTCCTATCCCGATAAACCAGATTGGTGGGGCAATAGCTATGATCAAAGTTCCCACTGCCATAAGCAAGATTGTTAATGTCAAGGCTGCCTTTCTCCCAGCTCTATCTCCATAACTTCCTAAAAATAGTGCTCCCAAAGGTCTTGCAATAAAACCAACCCCAAAAAGCAAAAAAGCACTAAAAAGAGCAGATGTCCCATCACCATCAATAAAAAAATTATGCGCGATGTAACTTGCAAAAAAAGCAAAAACACTAAAATCATACCATTCCAATGCATTCCCTATCGCAGCTGCAACAATTGCTCTAGTTGTTAGTTTATTTTTCATCTTATTCCTTTGAATTTCTTAAATCAAAATATCCGATATTTTTAGATTTAGCCTCCCTTAAAGCTATTTCATAACCTGCATCTGCATACCTCATCACACCTAAAGCCGTATCATTATTCAAAGATAAACTTAACCTCTCTGCAGCTTCCTTACTCCCATCTGCAATAAGAGTAACTCCGGCAGAAGTCATATACCCGCTATAACCTCCTCCTCCTGAATGGATAGCTACCAAATCAGCTTCTGAAGAACAATTTAACATCGCATTCAAAAGAGGCCAATCAGCAATGCCATCACTCCCATCAAGCATATTTTCTGTCATGATATTAGGATGCGCCATAGCACCGGCATCCAGATGATCTCTTGTAAAAGCAATAGGACCTGAAAGATCCTTATTAGCTACCATTTCATTAACGCCTAAGGCTAATTGGGTCCTTTCTCCATGTCCAAGCCAGGCAATCCTTGCAGGCAACCCTTCAAAAGGAATATATTTTGAAGCGAGTTTTATCCAATTGCTTACAATTTTGTTATGTTCAAAATGTTTCAAGATAAAAGCATCGATTTTAGCAATATCTTCTTTGTTGTTGCACAAAGATACCCAACGAAAAGGACCAATAGCCTGACAAAACAAATCTCTCAAAAATGCCTCTGTAAAAACAGGGATATTAAAAGCCTCTTGCACTCCTGCATTTTTAGCTTGTGTGCGTATTAAATTACCATTATCAAACACAATAGAGCCTCTTTTTTGAAAACCAAGCATAGCTTCTAAATGGATTTTAATAGAAGCCAAAGAAGCTTCCATGAGCTTTTTAGGATTCTTTTCTCTTAATTCTTTGATCTCTTCCGGAGTAAATCCAACAGGGATATAGCCATAGACCAAATCATGTGCAGATGTTTGATCTGTAACAATATCGGGCAAGATACCTCTTTGAAGTATTTGGGGATAAATTTGGGCAGCATTTCCCAAAAGCCCTACAGATAGTGCTTCTTTTTTCTTTATAGCATCTTGGATAAGACTTAGGGCTTGGTCAAGTGTTTTTGCCTTTTTTTGCAGATAGCCATTTTTGAGACGCTTATCAATGCGTTCTTCATCAACCTCAACAATCAAAGTTGCTCCACCAGCCATAAATCCTGCCAATCCTTGTGCCCCACCCATGCCTCCAAGTCCGGCTGTAAGGATAAATCTTCCTTCCAGAGAATGGTTAAAATGCTTGCGTGCAATCTGACAAAAAATCTCATAAGTGCCTTGAATCACCCCTTGTGATCCAATGTATTGCCAATCTCCTGCTGTCAATCCTCCCCAACAAATCAACCCCTTTTTATTCAATTCATAAAAATAATCCGCATTTGCCCACTGCCCCACCATATTGCAATTTGCCATCAAAACAACAGGAGCTTTAGAGTGAGTCTTTAGCACCCCAATAGGTTTCCCTGATTGCACAATAAGGGTATAACCTATCTCAAGATTTTTGAGTGTTTCTACGATTTTTTCATAACTTTTCATATCTCTTGCTGCCTTCCCCAAAGCAGCATAAACAATCAAATTTTGTGGATCTTCACCAACATAAAGCACATTTTCCAGCATTCGCAACAAACCCTCTGTACGCCAATTTTTGGTTCTTAATTTATCCCCTGAAGCAATCTGTATTTTCATTGTTTATCCTTTTGAAGAGCATATTTTGCTAATTCAATCCCTAATGTTTTTTCTACATGAGGATAAACACTGGGATCTTTAACACTTGAACTAAGAGGAATTTTTGTTTTGGGTATATGGAATACAAAAATATCCATCCCTGCTTTGAGTTTTCCTGCGCTGATGGGATTACCATCTTTATCAAAAGTAGTGATTACATCCGGATAAGTGCCTATTCTATTCCCGCAAGCATCATCAATAGCCATATATTCATTCATAACATGCAAAATCACTTTATTCTTTCCTTCTCCTACTTCAATAATCCCTACATCAAAAGCTTCTTGAGTGTATTGCAAAGAATTTTTAATCACTTTGCCTTCTGCTAAAATCACTCCATCAGTTTGCTTGCAAATAGCATCAATAACAGCATTTTTGCCTTTTTTTTCTGCTTCAAGAATAGCTTCTCCGAGTTCAATTGCCATGCTTATCCCTCCAAGGGCTGCATTTTTTTTCACATATGAAGCTTTGATAGGGTTACGACAACTGGCTATAAACCCTCCTGACATATCTGAAGCTGTCCGCAAAATCGGAGAAATTTTTGCAGTAGCTCCTTTAACAACCAATTCAATATATTGATTTTTTGATCGATTCCCTCCTACAGCGCTCTGAATCATTATTTCAGGACTATTAGCTAATCCTAAAGAACCCATATCTCCTGTAGGGTGCGCACGCAAATCTCCCAAAGCATCAACAACTTTTGTCCCCAAAATTGCTGAGGGCAACCATGCATTTATAGTCGAACTCATTCCATTTTGACCAATAATAAGCCCTGCTATTTTGCTACCCAAAGCTTCTTGGACAAATCGTACTGCTTTGACATAATCTATCCCTAACATTTCCCAATCACTAAGTCCCCCAGGTGCTCCAATAGCAGCGGCTGTTGCAACATAATCATCAGGTTGAATCTCATCAATACTAACTAACTCAGGTCTGCCAATTGTAACTGCCAAAGTCCCTAACTCAATCCCATGTTCTACCCATCCACCACCACCACAAGCATAGACTGAACCACCTTTGACAGCAGCATAGACATCTTTTAATTTCAAAATTCTTCCCATATTGTTTCCTTATGAATTAATAAATTGTTTGTCATATTCTAAAAGAGCTTTAAAAAGCACATTCACACCATTGCCTAACTCCTCTTTTGAAGTATATTCTTCCGGACAATGGCTTTTGCCTCCCTGACTGGGGACAAAAATCATAGCTACAGGAGCCAGATGGCTCATAAAAGCACTATCATGTCCCGCTCCACTTGGCATCACCATAAAAGGAAGGGCATCTTTTTTACATACTCCTTCTAAAATACCCATTAAATTTCTATCACAATATGTAGGTCGAGTATCACTCAAAACCTCAAAATTTTGGAGTAAAATACCTTGCTTTTTAGAAATTTTTTGTGTTTCTTCAAGCAATCTATCCCTAAATTCTTCCATCAATGCTCTTGAATCAGAACGCACATCAAAAACAATTTTACTAGCGCCACAAATCACATTGCTTGCATTGGGTTTAAAAAATATTTGCCCACAAGTAGCCACAAAATAACCTTCATTTCTTTTGGAAATTTCTGATGCCAGAATATTTCCCAAAACACTCATTTCACAAGCTATTCTTCCGGCATCTTTTCTCATATTCATCGGAGTAGTACCGGCATGATTGCTTTCTCCTAAAAAACTGACTTCAATACGCATAATCCCTACAATAGAACTTACAATACCAATATCCATACCTAGAGTTTCTAAAACCTTACCTTGCTCAATATGAAGTTCAAAAAATGCTTTTATATGAGTGGCTTTTTTTAACCCGGCGCTATCCCCACCCATGCGATTGATTGCTATACCCAATTTTTCACCTGTTTGGGGATGAGACAATTGGAGAGTTTTTTCATCTAAAAACCCACTTATTCCTCGACTCCCTATACAAGAAACACCCCACTCACTAGGTTCTTCAGCCAAAAAATCTATAATTTCTAAATCATGCTCTAGGGCAATGTTTTTATCATTAAGACTCGCTACACATTCTAATCCTGCAATCACTCCGGCTATCCCATCATATCTGCCCCCACTTGGCACACTATCACTATGAGAACCTATAGCAATTGTATGAGGATAACCGGATTGATGATTTTTACCTGCTCTTTTGCCTATAAGATTGCCGGCGCAATCTAGGGAAACTTCAAGACCTAATTCCAACATTTTCTCACTTAACCATTGGCGACCTTCTACAAACATATCACTAAAAGAACGCCTTGTATAAGGCTGATTGGGATCTGTCTTCAGAGATAAATCCATGAGAAATTTTTCATAACGATCCGGGTTAATTTTCAAAATAATCTCCTTATATTTTACTTCATTGGCGAGACAAATTCTCCAAATCCGGGAGATGCCAAAACTTTTCCATCATCAAATATCCATTCTCCCCTAAGCATATGTTTTTTTACCCTAAAGTCTATTTCTCTGCCATCATAAGGACTCCAAGAAACAAAATTTACCCCACTCCTGCCGGCATCATAAAGATAATTTTCCTTGCTTAAAATCACTAAATCAGCATCTCTACCAATCTCTAAAGCGCCTTTTTTGTGGTTGATATGAAATAATCTTGCAGGGTTATAAGACAAAACACGCACAATTTTAGAAAAACTAATACCTCTCTTATGAGCTTCAGTAAGCATTAAAGGCAATAAAACTTCTAACCCTGTAGCCCCTGAAGAATTTTTGAACATATTTGCAAAAGATTTTCTATCCTCCGACCAACTTACATGATCTGTTGATACTACCGTGATATTCCCACAATCAAGATGCTTCCACAATGCTTCTTTGTCCTTAAGGCTTCTGATAGGAGGATTGACCTTTGCCTTCCCTACAAGTCCGGATACATCTTCTTCTTCAGATAACACCAGATAATGCAAACATGCCTCAATGCTTACGCAAAATCCTTGTTTTTGATAACCGGCACAAATCTCATAGCCCCTTGGGTTAGAACAATGCACAACATGGGCATGACAACCTGTTTGCGCTCCTAATTCATAGATTTGAGCAATAGCAATATTTTCTGTCCAAATAGGTCTGGATAGGTTATGAGCCTTATAATCTGTAATCCCTTGATTTTGATAAAATTCAATTAAATATTTGATACTCTCATCATCTTCATTATGCACACCCGCAACCAATCCATAAGGAGCAATTTTGGCAAAACATTCCTGCATAATATAAGGGGGGATTCTAGGAAATCTTGTTGGATCTGTACCAAATGTAGAAAATTTGAATCCAATAGCCCCTGCTTGAATCAATTCTTCAATATGCCTGCTTCCCTCAAGAGGATTTATTGTTGCATAAAGTCCAAAATCTACTCTGGTTTGTGCTTTTGCTTCTTGTTTTTTGGCATTGAAAGCTTGTTCATTGCAAATCAATCGCCCTGCATCATAGGGCATATCAATAATAGTGCCCACGCCTCCTGCTGCTCCGGAAGCGCTTGAATAAATAAAATCCTCTTGCCCTGCTTGGGAACGAGAATGTACTTGTGAATCAATTACTGAGGGAAAGATATAATACCCGCTAAAATCATGTATTTCTTTAGCAGGGGGGAGTTTGGAAGAATTTATCATCGCTACTTCCATGACAACTCCATTACTAATGGCTACATAACCTGATTGTATCTCCTTATGCGCTAAAACAATATGCCCTAACACAAGCTTATCGTATGCCTTCATTATCATTCCTTAAGGTTGTTATATTTAATCATATTAAAAACCTTCCGGTTTTACCTAGAAATTTATTTGTTCAAAAATATTAATGAGTAGATTTTTCACATTAAATTTTTATATGTTTATCATAGTAACATGAAAGTAAAATTTAAAATTTACTTTCATATATAAATCTCAGTTTTTTCATTTTTCAATATTCCTAAATAATGATAAAACATCTTTGAAGAGAAATCAACAATACATAACCATCACTCTGTATTCCAAGTATTTAGCTATAATATTAGATTCTTTAAGGTTCTAAATCAAGGAGTATAGATTGTTAGATAAAATCCAAATCATCGGCGCAAAAGAAAATAATCTCAAAAATATTAATCTGGAAATTCCAAAAAACAAGCTTATTGTTTTTACAGGACTTAGCGGGTCAGGTAAATCTACTTTGGCTTTTGATACACTTTATGCCGAAGGACAAAGAAGATATATTGAATCCCTCTCAAGCTATGCAAGACAATTTCTTGACAAAGTCGGCAAACCCAATGTAGATAAAATTGAGGGTCTCACTCCTGCTATTGCTATTGATCAAAAAACTACAAGCAAAAATCCTCGCTCAACAGTAGGTACTATTACTGAAATCTATGATTATCTAAGGTTGCTTTATGCTAGAATAGGGATACAACATTGTTATCTATGTGGCAAACCTATTTCTCAAATGAGTCAAACAGATATTATTGAACAAGTCCTCTCCCTCCCTAAAGAAAGCAAACTTATTATCCTAGCCCCCATTATCAAAGAAAAAAAAGGAACTTTTGCAGATAAAATTCAAAATTTACGTCAAAAAGGCTATGTACGTGCCTATATTGATGGAGTTATGGTGCGTCTTGATGAAGAGATAGATTTAAGCAAAACCAAGAAACACACCATTAAAGCTATCATTGATAGGGTCATTAACAATGAAGAAAATCACTCCAGAATTGCCCAAGCTATTGAAAAAGCTCTCAAAGAAACTTACGGGGAGCTTGAGATAGAAATTATCAATGATGAAAAAGGAAATAATCAACTCATCCATTATAGCGAACATTTGGCTTGTTTTGATTGCAAGGTAAGTTTTGAACCCCTTGAACCTCTCAGTTTTTCATTCAACTCTCCTAAGGGTGCTTGCGAAGATTGTGGGGGACTGGGAAGTAAATATAGTATTGATATTAAAAAGATTCTCAATAAATCCCTCCCACTTAACAAAGGTGGTATCAAAGTTATTTTTGGTTTCAATAGAAATTATTATGCCGAGCTTTTTAATGGATTTTGCAAATCAAATCAAATAGATGCCAATAAACCTTTTGAAGAACTCAAAAGCCACCAACAAAATGCCCTGCTTTATGGCAATGGCACTGAAATAGAATTTAATTGGAAAAATTCCACACTCAAACGCCCCTGGAAAGGTATCATACAAATCGCTTATGACATGTTTAAAGACGAAAAAGATTTAGGTGATTATATGAGTGAAAAACCCTGTTCAACTTGTAAAGGGTATCGACTCAAAGCTTCTTCATTAAGTGTGAAAGTTGCCAATAAAGGAATTGGTGATGTCATTGATATGCCCATTGAAGAGAGTTATGAATTTTTTAACAATGAGAAAAATTTCGCCTATCTAAGCTTGCAACAACATTTTATTGCAAGCTCAATTCTCAAAGAAATTCGTGAGCGATTATTTTTCCTCCATGATGTTGGGTTGGGGTATTTGAGTTTGGGAAGAGATGCCAGAACAATTAGCGGAGGAGAAAGCCAGAGAATCCGTATTGCCAGTCAAATAGGGAGTGGGCTTACAGGTGTTATGTATGTATTGGATGAGCCAAGTATTGGACTGCACGAACGAGACACGCTTAAACTCATCAAAACTTTGAGAAATCTTCAAGAAAAAGGCAATACTGTTATTGTAGTCGAGCATGACAAAGAAACGATTAAAAATGCTGATTTTATCGTTGATATAGGTCCGGGAGCGGGGAAAAACGGAGGAGAAGTCGTATTTGCAGGGAGTGTTAAAAAAATGTTTCAATCCAACACCCAAACCGCTCAATATATCAATGGTACAAAACATATTTTCTACCCCCATCATCGTCCCCAAAAAAAATGGTTAGAGATCAAAAATGTTACTATCAATAATATTAAGAACTTAAGCCTTCAAATCCCTCTTTCAAATTTTGTATGCATCACAGGGGTGAGTGGGAGTGGCAAAAGCTCTTTGATTTTGCAAACTCTTTTACCCGTAGCCCAAGAACTCCTCAACAATGCCAAAAAAGTAAAAAAATGCGATGGTGTAGAAATCAATGGGCTTGAAATGCTTGATAAAGTGATCTATCTGGACCAAAGCCCCATAGGCAGAACCCCACGCAGCAATCCTGCAACTTATACAGGGGTCATGGACGATATTAGAGTGCTATTTTCAGAAGTCAAAGAAGCCAAAATTTTAGGTTATGGGATAGGGCGTTTTAGCTTCAATGTCAAAGGAGGACGTTGTGAAAAATGTCAAGGCGAGGGAGAAATAAAAATAGAGATGCATTTTCTCCCTGATGTGATGGTCAAATGTGATGCTTGTAATGGCGCTAAATACAACCCGCAAACTCTAGAAATCAAATACAAAGGAAAATCTATAGCCGATGTTTTAAATATGAGTGTTAATGATGCTTGTGAATTCTTTAGCAAAATCCCCAAAATTGCATCCAAACTCAAAACCCTTCAAGATGTAGGTTTGGGCTATATTACATTGGGACAAAATGCTGTTACACTAAGTGGTGGGGAAGCCCAAAGAATCAAACTTGCCAAAGAACTCAGTCGCAAAGACACAGGGAAAACCCTTTATATCTTAGATGAGCCTACTACAGGGCTACATTTTGCTGATGTGGATAAACTCACAAAAGTCCTCCATCACCTCGTAGAACTTGGTAATTCTATGATTGTCATTGAGCATAATCTTGATATGATTAAAAATGCTGATTATGTCATTGATATAGGACCTGAAGGAGGTGATAAAGGTGGTAAAATCGTCGATACAGGCACACCGGAACAAATAGCCAAAAATTTCAAAAAAAGCCATAGTTATACAGGAAAATTCTTGGCTGAAGAATTATTGGATATGAAATAATGCTACCAAGAACTCTTATAGAAATTGCAAATTATCTCAAAAAGAGTCCTTTTAAGCTTTCACAAAAAAGTGCAGATGGCAGGATAAATTCGGCTATCAATGAAGATGAGTTGCTGTTTTTCATCAAAAAACAATTTCCAAATATCTTATGCCCTAAAAAAAGAGAGCCGAAGGATTTTTCCTTTGAAGAGAATGAAAAATATATTCCTGTAAATATCAAGATAACCAATACAAATACGACGGATAATTTAAATTGCAAAGTAGGTATTTATTATGCCTTAAGCGGAAAAATCCCAACATTTGATAATCAAATTGATTGGAAAAAATATCTGGAAATTTTACAAAAAAATATTTCAGAAAATGATAAAGACTATTATTTTTTAGTGATAAATAAAAATAATTTCAATGATATTTATCCTGTTTCACTCAAATGCATTCACAAAATAATTCCCAATGGCAACAACCTTCCCTTTCAGGCCAGATGGGATCAAAACAAAATTCCTCTACACAGGACATTTGAAGAAGCAAAAAACTATTTATTATCCACGATGGGCAAATCCTTCAAATTACGAAGTCGGGTTTATTGCCAATTTATTGAATATTTCCCTGAATTTAAAAGTCTTCTTGATGAATAAAATGCGAAAAACACTTGGGCAATTTTTCACTCCTATTTCTATAGTAGATGAAATGATAAGACTCATTCAAAATAATGGAAATATATTAGAACCTAGTTGTGGGGACGGATCTTTTCTGACTTATTTACCACAACATGCAATTGGAATCGAACTAGATGTTCAAATTATCAAAAATCAAAATGTGCAAAATATTGATTTTTTTTCTTATGATATAAAAAATAAGTTTGATACCATCATAGGAAATCCTCCTTATGTAGCCTATAAAGAAATCCTGGAGGACACAAAAAAACTCTTAACTCCCTATAAAAAAATGTTTGATAATAGAAGCAACCTTTATTTATTTTTTATCTACAAATGCGTATTGCATCTAAAAGATAACGGAGAGATTATTTTTATTACACCTAGAGATTTTCTCAAACTCACTGCATCTATAAAACTCAATGATTTTTTATATGCAAATGGAACTATTACTGATTTTATAGATTTAGGAGATAAGAAAATCTTTAAAGATGTCCAACCTAATTGCGCGATATGGAGATTTGAAAAAGACAACTATACTCGCAAAACAAATTTGGTAAAAAATTTTAGTTGCAACAATGGTCAAATATCTTTTACAAACAATCACTATTGCGTTAGATTCAAAGATTTATTTTTTGTTAAAGTAGGGGCAGTAAGCGGGAATGATAAAATATTCACAAATCCTTCTATAGGCAATGAAGAATTTGTATCTTCAACAACTTGCAAAACAGGAAAAACAAAAAAAATGATTTTTAATTGCTATCTTCCTTATTTGGAAACTTACAAAGATATTCTTATACGCAGAAAAATCAAAAAATTTACTCAATCTAATTGGTGGGAGTGGGGGAGAGATTATTTTAAAAGTGATTTGCCTAGAATTTATGTCAATACCAAAACAAGAAATAAAAAACCTTTTTTTACTCATCCCATCAAAGCCTATGATGGATCTATATTGGCTATATTTCCAAAATTTCAGACTGATGATTTAACCCTATCAGAAATTTGCGACCTGCTCAATCATACTCATTGGGAAGAATTAGGCTTTATTTGCGATGGGAGATATTTATTTTCTCAAAAAAGTCTGGAAAATTGTTTTATTGGGGAAGAATTTTATAAGTTTTTTTATTTAGATAAAATTTAGATATATAAATCTATAAAATTATATATAAAATAATATATTTTTAAATATCCAAAATTTTATTGAAATGATCTTCAAATAGATTTTCTTTATTTTGTGAATAAAATGGCAATCCTCCTCCAACATCATCAATAAAACTTTTAGGGGGGCTTTGTTTTTCTATAATCGCATAGAAATTCCCTTCTGCATCTGTTTTTATCTTTTGTGAATCCAGCCACTCTTTTTTAATTAAAATATATTTCTTAGCTTCTCCTTTAATGAGGATACTGTCTTTTTCCTGATTGAATTTCTCCAATGCCCAAGTCCAACATCCAAGTCTAACACCTTTTTTTGGTGGTCTTATAATCTCATATCCTTGATTTAAAAAATCCATCCGATCTGTATAAACTTCATTTTCATCATTACTGATTCTTGCGAAATCCTTATCATAATCATTAAAAGCAAAAAAATCTTTTGTGTGAGGATGATAATAAATACTAAATCCTAAATTGGATCTTGCATTTAGAGTTCCACCGGCTCCTCCGGTAGTAAGTCCTGCGCCTTCATAATAGAATTTATCTGTCTTTATATCTTTAAAAACTTTAACTTTTTGTTGTTGAGAGATTTGATAAATTGGCAAAGTCTCAAGTTTTTTGGCATAGCAAAGAATATATTCTTGATTGCGTTGAATTGTTTTAGCATCATTTTGCGCATTACCTTTTAGCCACACCATACACCCCACAAAATTCTCTCTCCCAAAAATCTCATCACAAAGCACTTTGAGATAAGCTTGTTCGTTATCATCACATTGGATAAATATTACCCCATCTTCACGCAGGAATTCATAGGCTATTTCCAGGCGATTTTTCATAAAAGTAAGCCAAGTACAATGATTGAAATTGTCATTATAGTTAAAGCTATCCTTACCTGTATTGTAGGGAGGATCTATATAAATGAGTTTGACTTGCCCGTAGATAGATTTGACATGTTTGAGAGAATGTAAGCTTAAGAGATTGTTACCTTGAAGCAACAAGTTAGGGAAACCGGAAAAATCTTGATTTTTTAATAAGTCTAAAAGTTCTTTTGAGTCTTGTTGGGGATGTATTGCGGATTTTACGCTATGATATTGAGACTGACTGACTGACTGACTGACTGACTGACTGACTGACTGACTGACTGACTGACTGACTGACTGACTGACTGACTGACTGACTGACTGACTCATAAGTGATGTATTCAAAGTTGTGCAATACTTTAGGAGAGAATAAGATATCAATCTCATCTTTTGCTAAGATTTCATTAAAAAATATTTCTTTTCTCTTGCCTTCATCTTTATTTGCCCCACCTGCTAATACACAATCTTTGAAGGGGAAGTTTAAGACGACTTCATTTTGTGTCTTTAAAAACACTTTGATTTTGTTTGCCAAGCCGATTTTGTTAGTATAATTTGTCCAAGAATTGCTAAAAAATTTTTTTTGAGTGATAAAATCTAAAAACTTTGACTTATCAAACACAAGCATTCCATTACAAAGAGATTGAAAAAACTCTTCTCCAAATTCTCCATGTAAAAAATCCAAAAGTTCTAATCGGGAATTTTGAGCATCGATTTTAAGGGCATTGATATAAACTTGTTTTTACCTATTTTCTTCCAAAATATAATGTTTAAGACTTTTTTCTAAAATTTTTTCTTCTATTTTGTCGATCACTCTTTTATCTTTTTATCTTTATCTGTCTTGTGAAAATTGCTTTTATTATACTTTATTTTATAATTCTAATCCACAAAACTATAAAGCTACAAACTCCTGATTTTAGCTATCTCATCGCGAACTCTTGCAGCCTCTTCAAAATCCAATCTGGTAGCTGCTTCATGCATTTTCTTGCTCAATTCTTTGATGAGGGCATCTTTTTCTGTTTTGGGAATTTTGGATTTTTTGAGGGCTTTTTCATAAAGTTTTGCATTCACGGAAGACTCTAATCGCAACTCTTCTTCAACATTCCTAGCCACTGATTTAGGCGTGATATGGTGCGCTTGGTTAAATTCTTCTTGTTTTTTGCGACGATAGTCTGTAGTATCCATCGCCTTTTGCATACTGCGTGTAATTTTTTTGGCATAAAGAAGTACTTTGCCATTGATATTGCGTGCCGCCCTTCCCATTGTTTGTATCAGACTCGTTTCACTACGCAAAAACCCTTCCTTATCCGCATCCATGATCGCTACTAAACTCACTTCCGGCAAATCCAATCCCTCTCTCAATAAATTGATCCCGACTAAAACATCAAAATCTCCTAATCGCAGTCCTCGAATAATATGATTGCGCTCAATGGCATCTATTTCGCTATGCATATATTGGACTCTAAGTCCAAGCTCACTATAATATTTGGTCAATTCTTCTGCCATTTTTTTAGTAAGTGTGGTAATCAGTACTCTTTCTTTTCTTTGGATAACTTTTAAGATCTCATCATAAAGATTTTCTACTTGTTTATCGCTATCTCTTACTTCATAGATAGGATCCAGCAATCCTGTAGGACGAATAATCTGCTCAGCAATATTTTCTTTAGAAAGCTCAATCTCAAGTTGGGCCGGCGTAGCAGAGACAAAAAGATAATGAGGGGCTTTGTGAATAAATTCATCAAATTTCAATGGACGATTATCAAGCGCTGAGGGCAAGCGAAATCCATAATCAACCAAAACATGCTTCCTACTCATATCCCCGGCATACATTCCCCCAAATTGAGGCAAACTTACATGAGATTCATCCACTATCACCAAATAAGGCTTGCCTTTTTGTTCAAAATAATCCAGCAAAGTATAAGGTGTTTCCCCTGCCTTTTTACCCGTAAGATGGCGTGCATAATTTTCAATCCCCTTACAAACCCCACTTGCTTGCATCATTTCTAAATCAAATTCAGTGCGCCCTTTTAACCTGCTATGCTCTATCATTTTGCCTTCTTCTTGGAAGAATGCAAGCCTTTCTCCCAGCTCACTTTCGATATTTTTCATAGCTAAGGCTAAGCGCTTGTGCCCTACAATGAATTGATTTGCTGCATACAAAACATAAGAATTTAGCTTTTTGACCTTTTGGCGTTCTATATGATTAAAAATCTCAATCCGCTCAATCTCATCACCAAAAAATTCTACATGAATGTATTCAACCTCATTATAGGCAGGAAATATATCTACACTTTCTCCTTGTGCTCTAAAATTACCTCTATCAAAGGCAATATCATTCCTGCTATAACCCATATCTACAAGTTTGAGTAAAAATTCTTTATAATTTCGACTCTCTCCAACCTCTATTTTTTCTATCATTTCCAAATATTCGCTTGGATTTCCTAAACCATAATTTGCTGAAACACTTGCAACAACAATCACATCATCATAAGCAAGCAATGAGGTCGTAGCAGAAAGTCTCAAACGCTCCAAATCATCATTAATCGAACTATCTTTTTCAACAAAAAGATCTCGACGAGGGATATAGGCTTCAGGTTGGTAGTAATCAAAATGAGAAATGAAATACTCAACATGGTTATTTGGAAAAAATCCTTTAAACTCACTATAAAGTTGTGCGCATAAAGTCTTATTATGGCTCATAATCAAAGTGGGGATATTCAATTGTGCAATAATGTTTGCCATTGTGTAAGTTTTGCCACTTCCGGTTACCCCAATCAAAGTCTGATAACAACTCCCTTGTGCAATACAATCAGATATTTTTGCAATTGCTGCGGGCTGATCGCCTGCGGGGGAATAAGGAGAATTAAGTATAAATTTTGCCATTATGATTCCTAAAACACTAGAATATCTGTTACAATTATACCTGAAATCTATACCTTAACTCTTTAGGAGTGCCTATGCCATTAATTGAAAAATTAAGCCAAAAAATTGACCTTTTATTACAAAGATTAAATTCTCAACAATCAGAAATTGAACAATTAAGACTCAAAATCACAACGCTTATGGCTCAAAATGAAGAAAAAGACAGGCAAATGTCCACCCTTTATGAAGAATTAGCTAATAAAGACAAGAGTATGGAAGAACTTTATAATAAAATCCAAGAAGTATTAGAAAAATGAATCAAGAGTTTATTGAAATCAAAATTTCCGGTAGAAAATTTCAAATCAAACTTGAAGGTTTTACTCAAGAAGCACAAGAAGAAATTACACAGACTTTTGACAATCAAGATATTGAGCTTACAGAGTTACTGAAAAATCATTTGAACAAAATTCAAGAATACTCAATCCTAAACAATCATTTAAAGAGCCTTCTACAAAAAATTACTTCATGAACTATTATCAAATAGCTCCCTTAAAAGCAAACTCTCCAATTTTGACTTATCATTCTGCAGAAATCTTTAAAAAAGGTGATGTTGTAAATATTCCTATCAAAAATATACTAAAAGAAGGAGTGGTACTTGCAGCTTGTATGCAACCTGATTTTCCCTCCAAAGAAGCCCTCAAGACAACCGGTTATTTCGGGAAACATCAAATCACTTTAGCAGATTTTATTGCACAATATTATTGCTGTAGTTATGGAGAGGCATATGGGCTTTTTTATCCTTTTGAATCTACACAAAATCTCAAGATTCCAAACTCTTCAATCTATCATACCAATCCCTTAAGCGCAGCACAAACAAAAGCTCTGGATTTTATCAACACAAAGCCTGTAAGTCTTTTGTTTGGGGATACAGGGAGTGGCAAAACAGAAATTTATATCCATCTTATGATTCAAACCCTCAATCAAGATAAAAACATTGTTTTTTTAATGCCCGAAATATCTCTCACCCCTCAAATAGAAAAACGACTTCAAAATGTTTTTGGAGATATTGTTGGGATTTGGCACAGCAAGATCTCCAAAAAAAACAAAACTAAAATTCTAGAAAAACTCAAAAATGGAGAAATAAGAATTATTGCAGGGGCAAGGAGTGCTTTGTTTTTGCCTTTGCCTAAATTAGGGCTTATTGTTATTGATGAAGAACATGATGATGCTTATAAATCTCAGAATAGACCCAGATATAATGCAAGAGATATTAGCCTTTATCTGGGAGTAAAAAGTCATATCAAAATCCTTTTGGGATCAGCTACACCAAGCCTAAATAGCTACTATTATGCAAAAAAAGACAATTATCTTATCCGTCTGAGAGGAAGACACTTTAATTCCAAAAAAGAAATTTTATTACAAAATCAACCCACTCAAATCACACCCTTTATTTTGGAGCATTTAAAAACTATTCTCAAACAAAAAGAACAGGCTATTTTATTCCTACCTACAAGGGCAAATTTCAAAATTCTCTTATGCCAAGAATGTGGGCATACTCTTGAATGTCCATTTTGTAGTATTGGCATGAGTTTGCACTTAGACAAAAAAGTGCTTTTATGCCATTATTGTGGTTATAGCCTACCTATTCCTTCTTGCTGTCCTTCATGTCAAAGCCCTCATTTATCTGCGCAAAGAATCGGAACTGCCCAAATTACAGAGGAATTAAGTAATTTGCTCCCCCAAGCAAGGATAGCTATTTTTGACAAAGATCACACAAGCACGCAAAATAAACTCCGCAAAATTTTAGATGATTTTAATCACCATCAAATTGACATTCTTGTAGGTACACAAATGATTAGCAAAGGGCATGATTATCATAGCGTTAATCTGGCGATTATTTTAGATATAGATTATCTTCTCAGAAGTGGGGAATATAAAAGTTACGAAAAAACAATTGCCTTAATACACCAAATTGCAGGAAGAAGCGGGCGAAAAGAAAATGGAAAAGTCATTATCCAAAGCCTTAATAGTGATTTTTTAAGCCGTTTTATGGATGATTATGAAGATTTTTTAAACTTTGAACTTTTGCATCGAAAAAATGCCTACCCACCCTATAAAAAGCTAGCTATCTTGCATTTTTCAAGCAAACAAGAAGCAAAAGCACAAGCAAATATGGAATTTATCTTAAACTTACTCAAATGCTCTGTTACTCAAGAAGTTTCTATTGTAGGAGCAGGGAAATCAGGGATAGAAAAAATAGCTTCAAAATACCGCTACCATATTTTTCTAAGATCCTCATCTCACACTGCTATTTTAAAATTGCTTCATCCAATCCTCAACTATTCGCATAAAATGGGGTTTGAAATTGATATAGACCCCATCCATACGATATAGTTATTTTAACATTTCTTTATAAGGTCCAAATTGATGTTGTTTTTGAGGATACTTATCCGGATAAGGTCCGCTAACTGCATCAACAGGTTTGACTCTCTTGTCAGGGAAGTCTTTTTCCCCTCCTGCTTTAACGGGTCTTGGTTGGGAGTTGATATAAGCAGCTACATCATAAGCTTGCTCGTCTGTCAAATCAGGATTACCTTGGGGCATATTTGCCTTGATATAAGCAGCAGCTTTTAACTCACGATGCATCCCTGCCCCTGTATTGAAACTATCTTTACCCCAAAGAGGTGGAAACAAATAATAAGCCCCATTAGTATCCGGATTTTTCAAACCTTGACCATCAGCTTGATGACAAGCAACACATTTTTCTTCAAATACAATTTTACCTTTTTTGGGATCTGCGGCTCGATCTAATAATGGCATTTTTATTAAGCCTTGACCTTTAGTTTTTGCTCCAACCAAAAACCCTTGAGAAAGCCATTGCATATAAGTAACTATTGCTTTCATCTCTTTAGAATCTACCGGTAAAGCCTTACCATTTAGACTTCTTTGCATACAACCATTAATCCTATCTTCTAATGTATCAATCCCATCGCTTCTAGCGCGATATAAAGGGAATCTACCCCAAATCCCTACAAAAGCTGATTGATATTTTTTTGTCCCACCTGCAGCATGACAGCTCGAACAAGAGAGATTATTCCCTGCGTATCTCATTTTGGGATCTTTGGCTTGGGGACCTATATATTTAGCAGTTTCATTCAGAATTTTATTGCCCAAAACTACCATCTCTGTATATTTAGAATTTTTTGGCATTTTACTCTCATCAACATAGCCATCTTCTTGCATAGCAGGAGGCAGTTTCCACTCTTGCTCAGGCAAATCAATCCCTGTTGCCCCTTTTTCTTTGGATATGGTTTTGTCAAAACCAAATCCAATACCTACTATTAATGGTAAAATTATAAGCACCTTTATTGTTGTTTGTCTCATTCAATCTCCTTGTAAAAAATTACATTAAATATTACTATTAAATAGTTAAATAAAAATACATAAGACTTGATAAATATCAAGATTTATGATTGGAATCCTAAATTTTTCTCCCCATCAAAATTTCCACTCTGTTCTTTTTGAATTTCTTCAATAAAATCTTCCTTGCTAAATACAGGTTTATTGCGAGTGGCAACCTTATAAGCAGTATTTTTTATCACCAATGAAATTTGCCCTCCACTCAAAGGATACATGCTTAATTCATTAGCCAAAGATAAAATTGTATGAGGTTCATGGTATTTGGCATTTTTAGGAAGGTATTTTTCCCAAAGTTGAACTCTTTGATCTAATGAAGGTTTTTTAAATTCAATTTTATAGTTAAAACGTCTGGAGAATGCTGAATCAATCGTTTCTAACAGATTTGTTGTTGCAATTAAAATCCCTTCAAATTTTTCAATCTGCTCTAAAAAAATATTTTGCATTTGATTGTGCATTTTTTCTGCTCCACTCCCGCTACTTATCCTAACACTCAAAAATTGATCAGCCTCATCCAAAAGCAAAATAGGATTATTTTTAAGTTTTCGAGTAATTTCTTTATATTCATCAAATATTTTTCGAACATTTTTTTCTGATTCTCCTACATACATAGACAAAATCTTGGAACAATCAAAACTAATAATAGATTTTTTAAGACTTTTTGCAATCCCTAATGCAGTCAGTGTTTTCCCTGTGCCTGCAGGTCCGTAAAAAATAATTCTAGCATCAATGCCTTTATTTTTCTCCTTGATACCCCATTCTTTCAAATGTGCAATAACTTTCGGATCTACTTGTTTGAGGAGGGAATGAAGAGTTTCTTTTGTCTTGGGAGCTAAAATCACCTCATCAAGCCTGACTTTAGGTTCAAGAATCTCAAAAATTTCTTGCTCTTTTATCAAGGCTTGCAGGGTAATTTTTGTTTTTTTCTTTTTGCGGTTAGGATGAATAATCTTCTCAAGCACTTCTTCAGGAATAAAAAATGCCCTACTAATCCCCCCAAAAGGATTAAGCATTTCATCATAATCTACAAGGTTTTTTTCTACTAAAGTGCTTTTTTCATCAAGCAAAGATCGATTTTTGATTCTATCATATTCATTTTCACTTATCAAATCTATCAAGCTATTCATATCACGCAAGCTCTCATCTCCCCCTGAATATTCCTCTTTCAGTAAGGCAAAGAAAATAATCTCTTCTTTAGGAGTTAATAAATTTTCTTTCATGAGAATTTGAACTTCAATGGGGGTTTTTGTAATTTTAATTCGCGATAAAATCCTCTCTTCAAGTAATTTGAGACGGTATTTTGTGCGAGAAAGGGAAGCGGAGGAAAGCTTTTGAAAACTATAACTTAATTTTTGAAGTAAATCGATACGCAAAAATTGATCTTTAAGATACTCCAAATGATCTTCATAGGGGCTAATTTCAGGGAGTTCAAGATTTAGAGTACCTTCTTCTAAAAGCTTCAAAAAACCGGGGCTTAAAGAAATAGTAGAATTCAAAAGCTCCAACATAGCAATTTCATTGATTCTCATGGGCACAAAACCTGCTTGCACAATCCAACCCAACTCTAAAAGATTTTTAACTTTTGGCAAATAATCGAGTAAAAAAATATTTTTATCCACAAATACATTTTCAAGCAATGTCAAAACACTAAATTCATCATTTCCCCCCAAAAGTCCCTCCGCCATATAACGCAAAATTTTGGCTTCTGCGAGATCGCATTTTAAATGCGGGTAAATAGTAGTTTTTACAATATTTTTTGAGCGAATAAAATTAATGTAATGTTTCAAGATTACTTCCTTTTTTAAAACTATGATCTCCATCTTTGAAGTATTCAATAGGCTCTAAATGAGCAATGATTTCCCATTCTTTGCTCATATCTATAGCCTTGATACGCATTTCAATATTATCAGAAATATCATGGGCAAACAAGAGAGTAATTCTCTCATCAAATACCAAATAAACCACCATAAAAACTTTGTTCCCTACAATTCGTGTCTTTAGATTATAATACCCTAAAATCGCACTCTCATTAAGAATATTTATTATACGATTTTGTGTATGTTCATCTAATGCCCTATCTAGGAGCATAAAAATA
Organism: Helicobacter sp. 11S03491-1; assembly: GCF_002272835.1. NCBI lineage: Bacteria > Pseudomonadati > Campylobacterota > Epsilonproteobacteria > Campylobacterales > Helicobacteraceae > Helicobacter > Helicobacter sp. 11S03491-1. The sequence continues at coordinate 150,947 of NZ_MLAO01000002.1, read as the reverse complement.
CCTGATTTGACAATTTTTAAGGCGCTATAAGCAATATATAGGGCAATAAATATCCCAAAAACAGGATCCATCCAATAAAAGTCACTCCATTCAATCATGATAAGTGAAATCAAAATTGCCCCATTGCTAAATAAATCACTTTTGTAATGTAAAATATCTGCTTTAGTAACTTCACTTTCATGGAATTTGGTAATTTTATTCAAAAATAAAATCAAACAACCCACTACAATCGTGCTAAAAATCATTATCCAAATCGCTGCTGTTGCATCAACTAAGGGGGTTTTGGTCTGCAAATGTTCAACAGATTTATAAAAAATGTACCCCGCAGATATAAAAATTACCAATCCCTCAATAGTCGTTGCAATGTATTGAATTTTATCAAATCCGTAATTAAACTTTTTATTAGCAGGTTTATCTGTTTTTTTAAGGGCAAAATAATTAAAACCGGAAATACAAACATCCAACAAAGAATCAATTGCGCTTGCCAAAACAACAACCGAACCGCTGGAAATAGCAACAATGAATTTGACAATCATCAAAAAAATAGACACTACAGTAGCTACTATAGCGCCTTTTTTAGGAGTAAATAACTTCATAAGTTTATATCCTCAAAAAAATATTAGCAGTATTCAAAAAATTTTTAGAAGTTAAAAAAATTAAATATTTTGATATACATTTTATTGAAAAATCATTTATCTTATTCATGATTTTGCCTGATCTTGAGACTTCCCTTTTGGAGTAAAAATAATGGGGGTTCCCATAAATCCAAATTTTTCTCTCATAAAATTCACTAAATATCTCTTATAACTAAAATGCAAGGCTTGGGGTTTGTTCATAATTAGAGCAATTCTTGGAGGACAAACATCATATTGAGTGGCATAATAAATTTTTACAATCTTGCCATGATCACTGGGAAGAAGATGTCTTTTGGTAGCTTCCAAAATAGTTTCATTGAGCTTGCTTGTAGGAATACGATAAGAAAAGTATTCATAAACTTCTAAAATTTTTTCTTTAAGTTCTTGAATATGACGATGGTTAAGTGCGCTTACTGTGATAAGAGGAGCATATTCTAAAAATCTAAATTTTCTTTTTAATTCTGCGATAATAGTCTTATATTCTGCATATCGTATATCCCATTTGTTGAGGACAATAATTACCCCTAAAGCATGCTTATCTGCTAAAGAGCTAATCTTTTCATCAAGTTCAACAAAAGGAGTGCTTACATCTAATACAAGCAAGGCAATATGACTTTTTTCAAGTATTTTATTCGTCCTCTCTAAAGCATATTTTTCAATCCCTTCAATCTTGCTTCTGCGTCTGATCCCGGCAGTATCTACAAAGCAAACTTCTTTGTCTTTGATAATAATTTTTTCATCTACAGGATCGATTGTAGTGCCACCTATTTCACTCACCACACTCCTTTCTTGTCCAATCAAAGCATTCAACAAAGAACTTTTACCTACATTCACTCTACCGATAATCCCTACATTAATTTGACTGGAACAATCCAATTGCGGCACATCTACAAAATCTTCGTGTGTATTTTGTATATAAGTGGAAATATCTTCGTCATCTTGACTCTCATCTATGATAATTTGCCCCAATCCCAATTCCAATAAAATTGCTTCAATAAGATTCGTTATGCCACGATTATGGCTTACAGAGATAAAATATAAATCTTTCATTCCAAAACAATCAAACTCATAGGCAAATTGTTTTTCTTTATCATTATCAACTTTATTGATGACCAAAAAGCACTTTTTATTGATTTTGCTTATCTCTCTAAAAAGTTTTTTATCCTCATCTTGAGGGGTTAGCTTTCCATCTACAAGATAGAGTACAATATCAGCTTCTTTTGCGGTTTTTAAGCTTAATTCTTTAACCTTTTTAAACAAACAAACACTCTCATCAATCCCGCCTGTATCACAAAGTTCAATTTCATTGCCCCAAATAGAAATAATTTTTTTATTCACATCTCTGGTTGTGCCTGAAATATCTGATGTAATAGCAATGCGTTCTTTGGCTAATCGATTAAATAAAGAGCTTTTACCTACATTTGGTTTGCCCAAAATTGCGATTTTTTTCATAAATTTGCTTCTCTTTAATAATATTTTTCTTATAATTTGCTAATTATTTTATGGATATGTAATCATAGCCAAAACTTTAAAACTTACAGGAGTCTTTTAGATGAAAAACATTATATGGGGTTTTGCTTTAAGCTGTGTATGGTTAAATTTTGCCCATACACAAGTTGATGAAAATCCGCAAACCCCTCAATCAATCCAAAATGAAGATATTAAACTTCCCATTGTTAATGCCCCTACTCAAACAACTCCTTCAAAACAAGATATTCCACAAGCTTCGCAGCCACTTAAAGAAGAAGTCAGTGATAAAAATAAAGAAATCTCTTCTCCTCCCTCTCTTAAACCCGAAGAAAAAACAGATCCTTTAACAGTTGAGAAAGAAATAGCTGAGAAAAAAACTGATTCAAAAACACCTCAAACAAAAAAAACGAATCAAGAATTCCTCAAAGAAGTCAAAAAAGACGACCCAAAAGCCAAAAAAGTAACTTTTATTCAAGAAGAATTCTATGAACCAAAAAGAGGTGAAATCACTCTTATTCAAAAATCTCATAAGCTTATTGCAGATATTCACTCCAAAGAATTACAAAAATTTATGGAAGGAGGGATTTATCAGACAAAACAACAAGTCCAAACATTTTCCTTGCAAGATTCTTATACTCAAATCACAAATATTGATGGAAAAATTTATGAATACAAATACGCTCAAAAATCCATAGATAGATACTCAACTATAGCGCCTCATCAAAAATATTCTCTTAAAAGATTGTCCAAAAATAAATATCAAATCTTAGTTAAAAAAATTCCGGAATTTTTTGACATAAAAGATTGTAAAATCGTCATCAAAAAAGAACTCTCCGGCACACTCAATCAAACAAAAGAAGTCATTATCAATCTGGATACTAAACGCGAACTTAGAAACAGTGCCCAATTTGATTTATTCTTGGAATGCCCTCAATAAAACAACACCATAGCCATCAAAAAAAGATAAAAATCTAAAAAATGCTAATTGGCGACCCCTAGAAGATTTGAACTTCTGTAGCCACCTCGAAAGGGTGGTATCCTTGGCCACTAGATGAAGGGGTCTAAAATATTCAAATAACTAACAAATGCTAAAGTTTGCAATGAATATTTAAAATTATTAAAGAAGAAGTGGCGGAGCGGACGGGGCTCGAACCCGCGACCCCCTGCGTGACAGGCAGGTATTCTAACCGGCTGAACTACCGCTCCGAATATCCAAGTGGTGGTCGCTACAAGGCTCGAACTTGTGACATCTACCTTGTAAGGGTAGCGCTCTACCAACTGAGCTAAGCGACCAATTCTGAATATATTGTTAGCAATAAGGGAAACAAGAATAAAAGTGGTGACCCCTAGGGGACTTGAACCCCTGTAGCCACCGTGAAAGGGTGGTATCCTAACCGCTAGATGAAGGGGCCACTTCTACTTTTTTAATGGTGACCCGTGTTGGATTCGAACCAACGGCCCATTCCTTAAAAGGGAATTGCTCTACCGACTGAGCTAACGGGTCAAAACAATAATCTATGGAAATAACACTTTAATTTTAAAAGAGCGAAATTATATTTTTTTTACGCTCATTTGTCAAGCTTATCGCACAAAATTACAAATTCCTTGCTAATATTTCCAAAGCCTTCTTACAGCTTTGCTCTTGGATTCCCCTACGATCTCCTGCAAATAAAAATTTCTCTATAGAAGGCTTCTTACCTACTTCTTGCACTCCTATATAAACAGTCCCAACAGGTTTATCCAAACTTCCCCCACCGGGTCCGGCAATACCGCTTGTGGCAATAGCATAATCAGCGCCAAACATCTCTAAAGCTCCTAAAAGCATATCTTCTACCACTATTGCACTTACTGCGCCATATTTTTTCAGAGATTCATTTTTGACTTTCAAATAACGATGTTTGATTTCATTCCCATAGCTAATAATCCCGCCCTCATAAATATCTGAAGCTCCCCCAATAGAAGTAAATTGATATGCCAAAAGCCCACCGGTACAACTTTCTGCAGTTGTAACTTTTTTGTTTTTTGATTTTAAAGTCTCCATAATCCATACATTTAAACTCTGAAATTCCATGTTGCCATCTCCAAAATAATAGGTATAATAAAATTATATAATTTTTATAACTTATTTTGAAACAAACAAGGAAATAAAATGTCAAAACAACACTCTATTATCACTATGCGTCCGGAATCCCAACCCAACAAAAAATCTCCCTACAACAAAAATGATAAACTCAAAGAGTGGTTTTATAATCAAGAAATTATCAAACTCCAAATTGAACTTGTAAAACTTCAAAATTGGGTGAAAAACACACGCCAAAAAATCGTTATCATCATGGAAGGCAGAGATGGAGCAGGAAAAGGAGGGACCATCAAAGCCTTGAGTGAGCATCTCAATCCTAGGGGGTGTCGCATTATCGCCCTTCAAAAACCAACTGAAACTGAAAAATCACAATGGTATTTCATGCGTTATATTAGCACATTGCCATCCGGAGGGGAAATCGTCTTTTTTGATAGAAGCTGGTATAACAGGGCTGGTGTAGAAAAAGTAATGGGGTTTTGCACACAAGAAGAATATAAACAATTTATTTATCAAGTATCAAACCTCGAACAAATGCTTATTTCGAGTGGTATCATGCTTTTTAAATATTTTCTTAATGTCAATCAAAATGAACAAAAACGGCGTATCAAAAATCGCAAAACAGATCCGTTAAAAATGTGGAAGCTAAGCCCCATTGATTCCAAATCACTTAGTTTATGGGATGAATATACCCAAGCCTTTGAGAAAATGTTTTCCAGAACACATGCACCTTATGCTCCTTGGATTATTGTTGATTCTAATGACAAAAAAGCAGCTCGATTGAATATTGCCAGAGATTTATTAAGCAAGATTGATTATGAAGGCAAAGATCCCGGAAGTGTTTGCTTGCTTGCAGACCCCAAAATTATCCATTCTTACTCTCAAAATCCCCATCAAAACATTACAAACCCTTTATAAGCACTTCCCACATTCCCTCAATGATTTTATCTTCTAAGTGGAGTGTGGATTTTGTTGATAAAAATTCTAGAATTTTATCCTTATGAAAAGCCCTCCCTCCAATACACCTAAGATGTCCAAATAAAAATGCTCTTCCAAGACCTACTTCGTGATTTGTCGCCTCCCCACAAACAAAACACTGCCTTCCCCTATCATCTCTGCCCTCAAACCCCAAAAGTTCGGCATACATCTCAAGAGCTACACGCAAAGGGTTTTGTATGGATAATTTATTAGCGCCCCTATTAAGCATGTCAAAATAAAAACTATCTAATTCATAAACATCTATCAAATGTGTATTTAACAAGCGAATAAATCTTTGCCAAACATAGACGCGCTCTAGAGTATTTTCCCAATGATGTCCTAAATGCATAACATTTCTAAGTCTAGGCAAAAAAATACCCCCGCCTTCTTCTTCAAAGTCTATTTTCTTGCCTATATGAATCATACTATGCCTTGCTCCATAAAATCGATAAAGTCTCTTAATGCTTGTTGGGGTAAGGATATGCACAATCATATCTTCATTTTTTACCGGCAAAGTATTTAAAATATACCCCTGCACATACGCTCCTATTTTAATAAAGTTTTGCTTAAAAATAAAATCACTATAATAATAATTTGATTCTATTGCAAGGATATTTCTTGAGTGATTTTATCAAAGCATCAATTCAAGCAAGTAAAACAATTATTCAAATTTTATCACAAAGAAAAATAGAACACATGCAAAAATATGACATTGGAGCAGGTGGGGATATTAGTTTGGGAGCAGACATGATTTGTGAAAAAATTTTTACACAGCATCTTTTACCTTTAGCCAATATTGATTCTGAAGAATCAGGTTATCTCAATGGAAAGGGTGAGGATATTATTATTTTAGATCCTCTTGATGGAAGCGATAACTATCTCTCAAATATACCATACTATGGCGCATCAATAGCATTATATGATTCGAATAAAATTCCCAAAGAAGCTATTGTTGTTAATTTTTGTTCTCAAAATGCCTATTTTGATATGGGTAGCGGATTAGAACAACTTAGTCTTATTGACTGCCAACAAACTCCTATTCTTAAAAATCATTCTCTCAGCCAATGTGGGATCTTTGAAAAAGCCTACTCTAATCCCTCTCTTGCCGCAAAGTTATATGAACATAAAATTAAATTTCGATCTCTTGGGGCTTCTGCTTTGTCGCTTTCACTTGCTCATGATGTAAATTTTATGCTTTTTGGGGGCAAAATAAGAAAATATGATTGCGCGGCAGGGCTATTTTTGTGCAGGCATTTGTGGATAGAGAATTCAGAGCATTTTTTACTCGTAAGTAGAAATAAGCAAATCTTTGATATGATTACAAAAATTGCAAAGAAGGACTAGAAATGGGTTTTGCAGATTTTTTGAAAAATCTCAAAAAAGATGAGGGTAAATCTTCACAAAAAGATACCACCAGCCACTGGATAAAATGCCCCGGTTGTGCAGCGCTTATGTATTACAAGGAGGTTTTTTCTCAATGTAGCGTTTGTCCAAAATGCAATTATCATTTTAGAATCTCAGCAAAAGAGCGCATTGATCTATTATGTGATGAGGAAAGCTTTATAGAATACGACAAAAATCTTAAACCCATTGATCCTTTAAACTTTGTAGATAAAGAAAGTTACAAACAAAGAATCAAAAAATACGAAAGCAAAACAGGTCGCCCCAGTTCTGTTATTTCAGGGGAAGCCACTATTTGCCATATGCCCTTGCAAATTGCTGTATTTGATTTTGCCTTTATGGGCGGGAGTTTGGGATCTGTTGAAGGAGAAAAAATTGTCCGCTCCATCAATCGTGCTATTGCAAAAAAACAAGCATTACTAATTATCTCTACAAGCGGGGGAGCAAGAATGCAAGAATCAACTTATTCTTTGATGCAAATGGCAAAGACAAGCGCAGCACTCAATAAGCTTAGTGATGCCAAACTCCCCTTTATTTCACTGCTTACAGATCCAACTTTTGGCGGAGTGAGCGCTTCATTTGCATTTTTGGGAGATCTCATCATTGCAGAGCCGGGGGCAATGATTGGGTTTGCAGGGGCAAGGGTTATCAAACAAACCATCGGAACAGATCTGCCCAAAGGTTTTCAAACTGCTGAATTTTTACTTGAACATGGTCTGATTGACATGGTCATTCATCGCAAAGAACTTAAAAAAACTTTAGGCGATATTATCAAGATGCTTAACCCCAACCATGAAATGCAACCTATACTCGATCACTAAACCCAATAGTGAAATAAACACTTTCATTCTTCATTATCAAAAGCTATGCAAACAATTTGGAACAACTTTATTTTTCCAAGATATTATGAATAATGAAATACTTTATGCCCAAAGACAATCTGAAAAAAATGCCAAAAAATCCTATACTAAAGCTTTTTTACCCTTTATTGCCGAGGGTAAAAATATTGCCCTCCATCCGGATGGAAAACTACTCAATAGTTTTGATTTTAGCAATTTATTTAAAGACCAAACTCAAATGAATTTTTTTATCGGTGGAGCTTATGGATTTGATGATGATTTTTTAACAAAATCCATCCCGGTTAGTCTAAGTTTATTAACTTTTAGTCATAAAATCGTGAAAATCATTTTATGCGAGCAAATCTATCGTGCTTTAAGCATCATTAACCATCACCCATATCACAAATAAGGAGATCCTATTGGATAAAAAAAATCTCAAATTTTTTGAAAAAATGCTGCAAGATAGGCTTGAAGAAATTACTTCTCACATTGATATGCGTAATATCAATCTCAAAGAACTCAATACATCCAACCTCAAAGATCAAGGCGATATTGTTTCTGCAAACCTACAAGGACAACTTGATTTTTTAATTATCCAAAAACATAAGTTAGAATTACAAGATATAATACATTCATTAGAAAAAATTAAGAATAAAACTTATGGGATTTGCGAAATGTGCGATGATGAAATTGATATTGAGAGATTAAAAATCAAGCCACATGCAAAATATTGCATTAAATGCCGCCAATTACATGAAAAATCCAAACCCAAAGGCGAAAAATGAGGTTCAAATATTATATAATCTTTGCTATTTTATTCATTATTGCTGTTGCTGCTTATATTTATAGTATTGATACCGGCAGCTACACTCTCTCTACCCCTCATCAATCCCAATCGCTTAATTTGCCTATTGCTGTTTGGGTTGCTATTATTATTTTAATATTTTTTGTTTTATCTTTGATATTTTTCTTAGGCGAATGGATACGTGGGATGCTCATAGAATATCGTAATAATCGGGATTTTGAGAAAATTATCCACCAAATTTTTGAACAAAGCACTACAAAAGCTTTTACAAAAGAAGTTTATAAAAATCACCATTTAAACCTACTCTCAAAAATACTGGCTCGTTTTTATCTTCAAGCTAATCTGGACTCTCCCCCTAGTTCTTATGCAAAAATAGATAAACTTTTTGATATCTATAATCAAATCAATCAAGGCAATGGACAAGACATCAAAAAATATAATTTATCTGAAGATAATGAATTTTTTATCAAAAATACCTACAACAAAATTCAAAAAGATTTAAAATTTGCCCTTGAAGTGCTTAAAGAAAATTTTAATATTGACCTCAAAAAATACGCTTTTATTCAAATAGCCCAAAGAGGAGGCGATAAAGAAATTCAAAAAGCACTCCGGCTCTCTGAAGGTTTTCTGGATAGAGAAATGCTCAAAGAATTATTTATAGCTTATTCGCAAAATCGTGCAACTTTCACGCATGCAGATATTGCTCAAATGTGCAAAAATGTGCATTATGATGAAAACAATTATCTGAGACTAGCTAAAGAATCAAAGCCTTTTCTCTCTCCGGATGCTTGGCTTAAGCTTTTTGAATTCATTGCTGATGGTGATGAAAATGCCGAAAAAAGCTATCTTTATGTCTTACTTGATCTTGAAATACCGGATTCAGTCGTTGAACGCCTTTCTACCCATTCAAAAAACGAGTTTTTGATTGTAAATGCTTATCTTGACCTTAAAAAAATAGGCAAAAATTACCCCATCGATATTTTCTTTGGTATAAGCAATTAATAATTTTTATATTTCTTTTTTATCTGAAGAATAATGCTTTGGTTTTGAGCATTTACCCCCACCTCCACAACCACAACCCCCACCGGATTTCTTTATGCCAAAAATCTTATAAATCCCCCATCCCAAAACCACAACTATCAAAATAATCCCTATAATATCAATCATTTGCATTTTTTTACCTTTTTCATAAAATATCTTTTATTTGTTTTTAGACTTGAGTATATCATTTTTTGCATAACTTTTGCTAAAATTAGAGAAATTCAATCAATTAGAGGAAAAAATGGCAAAAAAAAATATCAAAAAAGTAGTTTTGGCTTATTCTGGAGGGCTTGATACAAGCGTTATCCTCAAATGGCTTCAAGATCATTATCAATGTGAAGTTATCACTTTTACAGCAGATATTGGGCAAGGCGAAGAAGTCGAACCTGCCAGAAAAAAGGCTCAAAAGCTTGGCATCAAACCTGAAAATATTTTTATCCAAGATCTTAAAGAAGAATTTGTGCGAGATTTTGTATTCCCTATGTTTCGTGCAAATACGATTTATGAAGGCGAATACCTTCTGGGAACAAGCATTGCACGCCCTCTTATTGCCAAAAAACTTGTTGAAATTGCCAAAAAAGTCAAAGCAGATGCAATTGCGCATGGAGCAACAGGCAAAGGGAACGATCAAGTGCGTTTTGAATTAGGTGCTTATGCACTCAATCCCAACATTCAAGTAATCGCACCTTGGAGAGAATGGGATCTTAATTCTAGAGAAAAATTGCTTGATTATGCCAACAAAGCACAAATTCCTATTGAAAAAAAAGGAAAAAAATCCCCTTATTCAATGGATGCGAACCTTTTACATATTTCTTATGAGGGACAGATTCTGGAAGATCCTGCCAGAGAACCCGAAGAGGATATGTGGAGATGGACTGCTTCTCCTTTAAAAGCACCCAATATTGCCCAAGATATTACCATAGAATTTAAAAATGGCGATCCTATTGGCATAAATGGTAAAAAGCTTAGTCCCGCAGAGTTTCTTGCAAAACTCAATCTTCTTGGGGGGGAACATGGTATAGGCAGACTTGATTTGGTAGAAAATCGTTATGTAGGGATGAAATCCAGAGGATGTTATGAAACTCCGGGAGGAACAATCCTTCTTAAAGCCCATCGCGCAATTGAATCCATTTGTCTAGATCGCGAACAAGCGCATCTTAAAGATGAATTAATGCCAAAATACGCTTCTTTAATTTATAATGGCTATTGGTTTTCTCCGGAGAGAGAGGCATTGCAAGCTTTGATTGATAAAACACAAGAAAAAGTAGAAGGAAAGGTTTATATTCGACTTTATAAAGGTAATGTAATCATTACAGGCAGAGAATCTAAAAATTCTTTATTCAATCAAGCTTATAGCACTTTTGAAGAAGATAGTGTTTATGATCAAAAGGATGCTGAGGGGTTTATCAAATTGAATGCCTTGCGATTTATTATTGCAGGAAAAGCTAAAGGAAAAATAAAAAAATAAATTTTATTCAATCTAAATCTTTATTAAAATTTATTAAAAAATGAGTAATAAAGATAAAAATTTTTATACATCTAAAATAATTTTAATCTATGGAAAATATTTTATTTATAAAAAGAAAGGGGGGACATAGAGATATTTTAGTAAAACTATATAAAGATTTTAATCCATTTTAACCCCTTTATCCGGAATCTAAAAATTCTTTTATAAATCTAGAGGGCTTAGTCTTTGTGATTTTTAATTTAAAAAAATCTCAATTTGTATTGATCTTGTTCATCTAATAGGTATAAATAACAAGTTTCTTTTGAATTTTGCTATCTAAACTTCTTATACGCTCATTTCATAAAGTCTTTTTCGCTCACTTGAACTACCAATATTGAGTTGTTTTCTATATTTTGTAATAGTCCTACGAACCATTTTGAGTTGAAATTTTTCTTCAATGGTTTGAAGGATTTTTAAATCACTCAATGGTTTTTTATGATTCTCATTTTTAATCAAATCTGCAATAAAATCTTTGATAGAGGCATTGGAAGTGTCTCCATCAATTGCAGTAGTAAAGAAACTCTTGATGGGCAATATACCTCTGGAACATTCAAGATATTTATTCGAAATAGCACGTGAAATTGTACTTGGAGAATGTCCAAACTCATCAGCAATATCTTTGAGACGCATAGGCTTCATTTCTCCGCCCATAAAAAAATCATATTGGTATTCTACAATCATGAGTCCTATTTTTCGAATCGTTTGCTTACGCATATCAAGGGCATCAATCAAATCTCGCGCTTCTTTTAATTTGTTTTTTAAATAATTTTCTCCTTCAGCAGATTTCACCTTGATAGGTTCAATCACAACACTTGGATAAAAATCATCGTTTAATTGGACTTGAATTTCTCCATCATTGTCTAATACTAAAATATCCGGAATAATAAAAGCTTCTTTTTGAACAAATGCCAATGCCGGAGGATTTTTGAAAGTTCGTATAGTCTTCATCGCAAGAGTATATCCACTATTAGAAGCATAATTTTTATGATTGCCCAGGTCCTTAATAATACATGCACATAGAGAATAAATCTCATCAGGAATATCTTGGACATCTTCTAATTGAAACAAAAATGACTCCATCACATTTTTTGAACCTACACCCTTAGGATCAAGATAGGCAAATCTTTGTCTAACCTTTTCATATTGTTCTACACTCACACCAATAAGTTTCGATTCTTCTAGCTCATCACCATCAAAATAACCTTCTTCATTGATATTATCAATAATATTTCTTGCAATTGAAACAGAAATTTCTGTAGGAAAAAGTGGGGGAAGAATTTGTTCATCTAAAATTTCATAGAGACTCTTTTCTTGGATGCTCATTGATTCTATTTTATCACTAATAGAGTTTTTTAGAGGCGTATTGGGATAAGGCTGCTTGAGTTTGGAGCTAAAGTCTTGAACAATTGAGCTTTTAAGACTAATATAAGGATTTTCTTTGGCGTATTCATTAATAGTCTCTTCCATCTCAAGCACATTACTTTGAAGTATGGGCAACCAACCCCTCAATGTCGTAGAAAGTTTATTTTTAACAGATACATTCTGACGTAATTTAGCCCCTGTTGCCATGACTATACCTTAAAATTTTCACCTAAATAGTATTTTCTTACTAGTGGATTTTCATAAATTTGCTCACTATTTCCACTAGCAAGTAATGCCCCACTTTTAATCACATAAGCACGATGACACACAGAAAGCGTTTCTCTTACATTATGATCTGTGATCAACACACCAATATTCAAAGAGACAAGTTGCTCAATAATCTTTTGTATATCAATAACCGCAATAGGATCAACACCTGCAAAAGGCTCATCCAACAAAATAAACTTCGGATCTTTCATCAATGCCCTTGCGATCTCGACCCTTCTTCTCTCGCCTCCACTCAAACTCAATCCTTTACGATGTCTGATAGGCACAATGTTAAAAGCCTCTAACATTTGCTCTATTTTATTTTGCGCTTCTTTTGAGCTGCTAAAAGTACTCTGGGCTGCTAAAGCTAAGTTATCCTCTACATTCAAGTCTTTAAAAATACTTGATTCTTGAGGTAAATAGCCAATCCCCATATTGGATCGTTTGTGCAAAGGGTAATTAGAAAGATCTATATCATTGAGAAAAACCTTACCTCCACTAGGAGGCAAAAGCCCGCATATCATATAAAATGTTGTCGTTTTTCCCGCGCCATTAGGACCCAAAAGTCCTACAACCTCACCACTTGTTACTTCAATAGAAATATCATGAACAATTTTTGTTTTTTTAATCTGCTTGCTAAGATTTTGAGCTTTGAGTCTATCCACAGTTTATCCTATAAGTTCGATTATTTTCATGCTTGATAATCTCAATCACACAAGCATTGTAGCCATTCTCTTTCAATATTTTTTCTAATTGTTGGCTGCCCCATTCAACAAAATGCACTCCTTGATTTTCAAGCCACTCTAACAGCCCTAGTTGCAACACTTCTTGCAATGATCGTCTATAGAGGTCATAATGATAAATCTCCCCATAACAATGCATCAGTGTAAAAGTAGGCGAACTAACGATTTCATCAGGATAAAAATAAGCTGTATATGCCTTTATAAGGCTTGTTTTTCCGCTAGCCAAATCACCTCTTAATAAAAAAATTTTAGCCCCTTGTTGTGTTATTTTTACAATTTGCTTCACAACCAAATCAAGCTTTTTGATATCTGCACAAATCTCTATCATTGCTGATCTTTATTGTCTATTACTATCATTTGAGTAGCTCCCAGATTAATCTTGATGCTCTCAATAAGCTCTTTATTTTCTTCTTTGAATATTTCATGAGAAGATCTTGAACTCAAGGGTTGTGGAGTGGGTTGAGTTTGTATGGGTGAGATTGTCTCAGATTTTATAGAATCTTGCGTGGTTGCTCGTGGTGTGGGTAGGGAATTTAGCTGTGGGGATGGATTTTCTTGTTGAGATTGAGAAGGGCTTATTTTGGTAGAAACACCATAAATCTCTTGGACCATAAGTTTGATATAAGGAAAATTCTGCAAAAGCATTGCCTTATCTTCCCCGATTGCTGATGACTTCCATTTTAAAATCGAATCTGCAAAAGATACAAATGCCACATTTTTTTCGAATATCTCCCCTAATGTTTTGTTTCTATCATAAATTTTTGCAATCAAAACTTCAAATAAATTTTTAGTTGGGAGTATAGAGGAAGGTTGCATGGAAATCTCTTGGGTTGAAGAATCATGCGTAGGTTTAACTTCAGCTTGATGTTGAAAGGATTTGGACACTCTATTTTGAGACAAATGAGATTCTAATTCCTCAATCATAGAATCAATATCTTTCACTTTCATCGCCTCTTCCATTTTTAAACTTAATAACAATAGAACAAAATCCCCATCTGAATTTAGATTGAGCAAATATTTACTCTCATTCAAAATGCGCAAAAATCTATCAATGATAATGATAGGAAAATTTTTATTTTTTGAATGCAAAGCCTGCTTTAAAAACATCATCATCTCATCAATGATCATTTCACATTCATATTCTTCTAACAGCACAAGAATGTCTTGAATCTTTGTTTTATCATGATCCAAAATTGCACCAAAAAATTCCTCAAGTATATGGGGATCAACCACACCAAGCATTTCAGTAACCTTAAGGGTTGTGATATGTTTATTGCAAAAATTAATTGCTTGATCAGTGATTGTAAGCGTATCTCGAAGGCTACCTGAACCACTCCTGGCAATAATTTCCAAGGATTGAGGTTCATAACTCACTCCCTCTATATCTAATATATGTGCAATATGAGTAAGCACCGCTTTATGAGGGATTTTTTTAAATCGAAAATGTTGTGTTCGACTCAAAATAGTTGCAGGAAGTTTGAGCGGATCAGTTGTGGCTAAAATAAATTTTACATATTCAGGAGGCTCTTCAAGGGTTTTTAAAAGTGCGTTAAATGCTTCTTTTGTAAGCATATGCACCTCATCAATAATGAAGATTTTATACCTTCCATAACTGGGGCGATACTTGGTTTGCTCAATCAAATCCCTAATATCATCTATTTTACGACTTGAAGCTGCATCCATTTCAATAATATCAAGATGGCGATTTTCAAGCGCAGATTTACAATTATCGCACTCTCCACAAGGTGTACTTGTGGGACCTTTTTCACATTGCAGGGCACGAGCAAAGATTCTGGCTGAACTTGTTTTGCCGCTACCTCTAAGACCGCTGAATAAATAAGCATGAGAAATACGTCCATGATCAAGAGCCAATGACAAAGTCTGTGAAACACTCTCTTGCCCGATAAGATCACTAAACTGAGTGGGGCGATATTTTAAAGCTAAAGCTATAGCCATTGCATACCTTTTGTCAATATAAAATTTTATTTCATTTTATACCATTTTAGCTATGAAACAAATCAAATTTAGATTGTTTGTATTAAGATTTATCTGCAAATTCCGGTTTCTAATCCAAAAAATCTTCTTAAAAACAAAATTTTAAACTAAAATAATCTCTTTGATAGCATAAAATCAAATTTTTATAAATCTACTTTTTACAAAAGGCTCCTTAAGATATTTATTTTATTTTTCCATAAAAAACTCTTATTAACTTAAATTAGTGTATATAATATCTCAAAAAGCTATTTCATTGCGATTGGAGAAAATCAAATGCCCTTTGTTAATATCAAAATCACTCAAGAAAATGGAGAACCTACCCCCAAACAAAAACAAGAATTAATCGCAGGAGTTAGTGAACTGCTTACAAAAATTTTAAATAAAAATAAATCCTCCATAGTTGTCATTATTGATGAAATTCAAACAGACAATTATGGCCTAGGGGGCAAAAGTATTACCGAAGTGCGAAAACTTAACAAAAATCAATGAAATCACAATAAATAGTTTCAAAATTTATTTTTGAGCTACCAGCAAAAACATAGGGGTAGCATGAAACATTATTTTCTCTTTTTCATCCCAAATCTCTTGATAAAATTCCTTATCATAGGCTATTATTTCAAATCCTAGAGAACTCAGCACTTCATAATCCCATTGTGGGCGTCTTATTTTGCTTAATGGAAGAGATTTTGCGATGGTTTCCATTTTATGTGCGTAAGGATTTTTTGCATGATCATAAATACCTATTTTTGCAACCTTTTCTCTGTCTTCTTGATAAGATTTTTTTTGTTCTTCATCATAAAGTTGCAAATACCAATTGGCATCAAAATTAAGCATTCTTCCACCTTTTTTAAGCACGCGATACCACTCCATATAGGCTTTTTGGGGATCGGGCAAATTCCAAGTTAAATTTCGAGAGACCACTATATCAAAACTGCTTTCTTCAAAAAATAATTCTTGTGCATTTCCTTCAAAAAAATCAATCTCAACCCCATACTTCAAGGCATTTTTTCCAGCATGATCAAGCATAGCCGGAGTATAATCCAGCGCACTTACTTTAGCCCCAAGCATTGCAAATAAGATTGAAAAAATCCCCGGACCACAACCAATATCTAAAACCCTCATCTCTCTAAAATCAAAAGGGATATATTTGAAAAATATTGCTTGGTATTTTTGCTTTTTTTCACTCATAAGTTCTATTAAATTCTCTTGCGCATAAGTATTTGATCGTTGATCCCAATAATTTTGTATTGCTTGGAGCATTTTTTTGACCTAATTTTAAAATTTCATTCTTGCTTGAGCAAAAAATGATGCCCCTGCAACTTGATAATAATCATAATATCGATTATTTGTAAAATTTAAAAAACTTATACTTAAATCAAGATTATTTTTAAGGACATAGCCTAATTTTGCATCAAAATAAAGCTGTGTATCATAATAGCCAAAGGTATGTTTCAAGATCTTGCTATTTTTATCATCACTATAAGAAGCAGATTGAAAATTTCCTGCTATAGATCCGTAAAATCCATATTTAGCACCATACAATAAAGCAACATGTGCCATATGTGGGGGAGTGTTTGGAAGATACTTCCCTTCAATAGAAGGGTTAGCGGTGTTTTTAATGATTCTTGCATTCGTCCAAGTATAACTTGCATTGAGCAACAAATCTCCTCCTAAAGGTTGGCTATACCCCAATTCAATTCCATTGATTCTTCCATGTCCGGCATTTCTATTTTGATAAGGTGAAGCCTCCTTGCCATTTCCGGTTCGATAAATCATCCCATCAAGTTCTGTTTGGAAATAATAAACCTTAAGTACACCGCTCCAAAAAGTATTCACATCTCCTCCTATATCAAATGAAATCCCTCTTTCGGGTTTGAGATTGGGGTTATTTTCCCATTTTCTGGTGATAGTGCTAATACGAAAGATTTCTCTTAAAGTAGGCATACGAAATGCTGAACCTATCGAAGCTTTAAAAACTACTTTATTCAGAAGATTATAATTGATCGAAACTTTAGGAGAGACAGCATTTTGGGAAAGA
Source organism: Helicobacter sp. 11S03491-1 (assembly GCF_002272835.1). Lineage (NCBI taxonomy): Bacteria > Pseudomonadati > Campylobacterota > Epsilonproteobacteria > Campylobacterales > Helicobacteraceae > Helicobacter > Helicobacter sp. 11S03491-1. Next base: position 133,789 of record NZ_MLAO01000002.1, on the reverse strand, counting down.
TTGTGGATATAAGTTTTTGTTGATTTAATTTGCGTGTAATTGTCATAATTTTGCCAATAATCATAGCGTAATCCCAATGTGGTATTGAGATTTTTGGTCCATGAGCTATCTAATTGCACATACCCGGCTACTAAAAAAGCTTGTCCTCCATATGCCTTTCCTAATCCTAAGTCATAATTTTTTATTTTCCAATCACTAAAATTATGATTCAATTGATCTAGTCTCATATATCGCCCCTGAAATGCTAAGCTTAAGAGATGTTTGCCAAAACCTTTATCATACACCACATCTAAATAATTGTTATCTGTATAAATATCTTGAGAATAGCCCTTGCCTCCGGAGAGTGTTGGCGCAGGGGTAGCAGACAAATCTGCATCAAGCCAATAACTGGATAATCTGACTGAAGAAAAAGTAGTCTTTAAATTAGACTCATCTTCGAAAGTGTGGGTATAAGATATAGAATTAATATAATGCGTGTAACTTCCTATCCCTTCATACCCGCTTCCAATAAATGGATTATAAGATTCATTACCATAAACACTTTGACCTTGTGCATTTTTCAAGTTTGATTTTGGATCAACAAAATCATAATGATGGTTGGATATAGAAGATAAAAGACTTATGGTATCTTGATCGCCAAGATCGCCTTCTACTTTTACTCTAAAATCTTGAAGTACATATTCTCTTCTACCTGTATCTCCGGCAATATAATTGCCTGCTTTGTCTATAGTATAGCCGGTTATCCCACTCAATTTGGCAAAATCACTCTGAGATCCAAATGCAGGCACACTTGGATAACCTCCCGAAGTCGTGAAGCCATAACTTGCCTTAACACGAAGCCTTTTATCAAAAAAGGCATCTCCAACACTCACATAACCTCTAGTCAAATTTAGGTCTGCTTGACGATCTTTAAACCCGTTCCCATACCCTAACAATACCATACTTTCTAACTTTGTAGGCATTGAAGTAATAAAATTTACTACCCCTCCAATTGCTCCGGTCCCATACAAACTTGAAAAAGGACCCCGAACTACTTCTACTCTTGAGATATCATAAAGAGAAATTTCATCCAAAAGACGATTTTCTCCTTCTAAATCACTTAATATTACCCCATCCAGCATAACAAGCACTCCCTTGTTGATACCTCGTATTGTGATTGCAGGGCGTGGGTTTAATCCGGCATTATTCAAAATATGGATACCCTCATAATTCTTGATAAAATCATTGATTTTTTGTGGGCTTCTCTGTCTCATTTCTTTAGAAGTAATAACACTGACATTTCCGGGGGCTTTTTCTATTGTAGTTTCTGATCGTGTAGCCGTGCTTACTTGACGTTCAAGCATATAACTTTGGACTTCTTGAGCATCACTTGCTGTTAGCAAACCAAAAAATAAAACCAATATTCTCCTATGTGCTTGCATATCTAATCCTTATTATTATATAAAAAATAATATTATTTGAGAAAAAATTATACTCAAGAAACGATGGAAATAGAGGTTTGGTAGAAAATTTTCTAAAACAAGAAGTATTTTTTTAAGGAAACCATAGAATGAATTCTATATTTTCCTTAATATCATCAAAGGTTAGAAAGGCTTATTGACGTCTTTGAAACGTAATGCCATAAGTTTGATTACGAAATTCAAAAACAGGGTCTATGGGAGCTTGAATGCCATTTGGAAGGATACCCGGCAAGAATACATCCAAATTACAAGAATCACCCTTAAACTTGTTTAATTTTAAAGTGCCTAGAAAAATTTTTTTGTTAGTATTTTCCCAAGGGGCACTAATATCATCAATAACATCATTAGGATTAGCAAGGACTAAATACATATAATAATTTACATTATTTTTTCTCAAATCTTTTAAAAACCTTTCTTCTAAAAAATTATCACCAACTTTTTGCGCTTCTTTAGCAGAAAGTTCGATGATGCCTGCTTGAGGGACAAAAATAATTTTTGCATGCAATATCTTACCATCAGGACTTAAAACTCCATAAACATGTTGTGAGTTAAACTGTACATTCGCAAGGCTCAAAGGCACTCCTATAGTTTTGTTATATTCCAAAATACGCCCAACGCCGGGATATTCTTTTATAAGCGCTTCAAGTTCTTTTTTCTTTGCCGGATTGCCTACTACTTCCAAAAATTTTACAATCACACTAGGAGTTTTGCCTGCATTAATCACCCCATTAAGCGTAGCAAAATCCCATTGTTCCTTGCCATTTGTAAATCTCAAAGCAAGACCATGCGCGGAGGTTTTATCATTTGCATTCGGATTTCCTCCACCTGTAGAATATCTTGCCAAAACTCTGACATTTTTTTCAAGCAAGGGAATTTTGACAAATTCATCAATATCTTTGCGTGCCTCAAACTTTCCGCTAACACAAAAACCTTTAGTATGATTGACTTTTTTATGGGGATTTGCTTTATCTCCAAATTGATGATAAAAAAAATCTGCTGCTTGATTTGGGGTAATATCACCTTCAGCAGCAAAAGCAACTCCAAGCATCAGCCCCAAAAACACTAGTATATACTTCATAATTATCCCTTTATTTTTTGGTTATTAAGCATATTTATTATTCCATAATTTTTATAAATAAGACAAATTAAAAAAATAAAGTGATAAAAAATAATATTTACTAAAAAAATAAATAATCCATCATTTTATAAAAATTTACTTGAAATTTGTATATAAAATGAAGCTCCGGGTGCTTTATAATAATCATAATATTGTGTATTAGTAAAATTTAAAAAACTAACGGATAAAGAAGTTTTGTTATGAAATTCATAGCCTAATTTTGCATCAAAACTCACACGCGAATCAATAGAACCAAAAGTATTTTTTTCTATTTTGGTATTTTGGATATTTGCATAAGCTCCTGATTGGGCATTGAGTTGCAAAGATCCAAAAAATCCTTCTTGATTCTCTCCTCCATATAACAATGCTAAATGTCCCATATGGGGCGGAATAGAAGCAATATAATGACCATTAGTATCCGGTCTGGCTTTGTTTTTTATAATCCTAGCATTCGTCCAAGTGTAATTTGCACTCAATACCAAATCTCCATAAATCTTTTGATCTATTTCTAATTCTACCCCATTGATACGCTCATGTCCTCCATTAATATTTTGATAAGGATCATCTATACTCCCTGTGCCATTTTTATAGATTGCGTGGAACATTTCTGTCTGGTAATAATATACCTTCAATAACCCCCCATAAGCATTACTCTGCTCTATCCCTATATCAAATTCCACTCCATATTCCGGAGAGAGAAACGGATTATTTTCTTGATAATCTCCACTGTGGGCATGCGCATACATTTCTCTGGTATTAGGCGCTCTAAAAGCAAGTCCGACAGATCCTTTTAACAAAGTATATTTGAGAGGCTTATAATTGATTGCAAATTTTGGAGAAGGAAAAAATTCTTTTGTATCCGGAAATTTTTGTTTATCCGGATTATGTTTGTCTGTTGTATCCAAAGTACTCATATTAAATGTTTGCCAATAATCTAATCTCAATCCAAGATTCGTGCTCAAAACATCACTCCATTTGCTGCTAAATTGTCCCCAAAGTGCCGCTGTCCAAGCATTACTATTGTCTTGTGCATACAAGTTTGTATAATCATTCCAAAAATCACTTCCAGTCCAATTTCCAACATTATGCCTTTGATTGGTTGCTCCCATAATTCTACCTTGAAGCCCAATCATCAAGGTGTGTTTATCTGAAAGTTTATTTTCATAAATAATATCTAAATAATTGCTTGTAGCTGTATTATCCAGAGACTTACCCGGACCTCCAAAAATACTTGTGGAGGGATTATTTCCATCACCATCACTAAAGTGTGAGACCAAATTTACACTAGAAACAGTAGTGTTCAAAAATGAATTTTCATTGAAATAATGCTTGTGTGAAATGGAAGCAATATAGTTGATCTCAAAACGAAATCCTGCCCAACCAATTCCATAAAATGGACTATAAAATCCGCTCTCAGTTGCTCCTCCATATACCGGTTGCCCTCCTTGTGTCCTCAAATCTGTTGTTGTAGAATTTTGATTTTCATTAATTGTTGAAACATTAAGACTTGCGCTTGTTGTATCCTTATCCCCTTCATCATATTGGATTTTGATATGTCCATTGTTGGTTACATAACCGCTACGACCCAAATTCCCTACAATATCACCTTTACTTGGATTGACTCCATTAAAAGTAATTTTATCGCCGGCAGAAAATGTATTTTTCATAATTGCAGGGACTCTTGCATACCCATCGCTCATACTAAAGCCATAACTCGCTTTAATACGGAGTCTGTTGTTTAAAAATACATCCCCTATGCTAAAGTATCCTCTTGTTCTGTTTTTCTCGCTACCTCCGGAGACAATTTCATTACCATACCCCAAAGATGCTTTGGCTTCCGGTTTGGTAGGCATTGAGGTAATAAAATTAATAACCCCTCCAATCCCACCTGTCCCATATAGACTTGAAAAAGGACCTCGAACTACTTCTATTCTTTGTATATCCATACTTGAAATTGATTGGATAACGCGCATTTCTCCCTCTAAATCATTGAGAATCACTCCATCAAGCATGATAAGACTTCCATAAGGAATCCCACGCATAAAAACTTGAGGACGCCCATTATATCCGGCATCTTTATCTACTTTTACCCCTGCTATAACGCTTAGCATATTGCTTAGTTGTTGAGATGTCCTATCTTTAATCTCTTTATGTTCCATTAACGTAACATTTCCGGGAGCTTCTGAGATTAAAGTGGGCATTCTATTTGAAGTAGTAATGATTTTATTCAATTCATAATCTTTTGTTTCATTTGTTTCATATGCCCCTAAATTTGTAACAAACAAAGCCCATAAAGCGAATTTTAGAGATTTTTTCCACATTTTCCACCCTTAATTTTTTGTTACCAAACTAAATATTATTAATTTATAAAAAATAATAATATTGACATTTTATTCATAAATTATTAAAAAGATATTAAAAATATTATTTTATAAAATTATCATGGTATGAAAAAATAATAGAATAAGCCTTGATTGATTAAGCTAAAACGAAATCAAAAATCCACTCACAAAAATCACTAATATCACTACAGGAATAATGTATTTAACATACCCATACCAAATTTTAATGATTATAGCCTTACAACTGCTCCCCATCATTAACTCTTTGATAGCCTCTATTTTAAGCACCCAACCTACAAAAATACTTGCGCCCAAAGCGGTGAAAACAAAAAATATATTGCCACTCACAAAATCAAAGGTATCAAAAATATTTCTTCCCATAATTTTTACTTCTCTCCAAGGTCCATAAGCCAATATGCAAGGGATATTTCCAAAAATAAAAACAAAACTTAGAGTCAAAAAAATAGCATTTTTACGTTTAAATTGTAATTTTTCTTCCAAAACCGTGATAATAACCTCATAAATAGGCAATGAGGTTGTCAAAGCTGCAATAATCAAAAGACAAAAAAACAATATCGCAAACAGATTTCCAAAATGCATATAAGAAAATACTATTGGCAAAGTCTTAAATACAAGCGAAGGACCTGAATCCGGACTCAATCCGAAACTAAAAAGTGAAGGAAATATCATAAAACCTGCCATAATTGCAATACAAGTATTTAAAATACCTGTCATTGAAGCTGTTTGCACAAGATTTTCTTTTTTATGCAGATAAGATGAAAGGGTAATCATGACGCCAAATCCCAATGAAAGCGCAAAAAATACTTGCCCTAAAACTAGAATAAAAAGCTTTGGTGTAATTTTGCTAAAATCAGGCATCAAATAAAATGTTATCCCTTCCATAGCCCCTTCCATCGTGAGATTACGTATTACCATAGCCAACAAACACAAAAATAATAAAGGCATTAAATATTTCATGGAACGCTCAATCCCATTGATAATCCCCTTAGATAAAATCCACCAATTAACCAATACAAAAATAAATGTATAAAATCCAATCAACAAGGGTGAATGCTCAATATGAAGAGAATAAAATGCCGATGTGATATCTTTGTTGATAGGATTAGAAAGATTTAATTCTCCACTAAAAATATTTGTAATATAAGAAATTACCCAACCTCCCAATACCATATAATAAGCTAAAATCCCAAAAGCGCCTATCAATCCTGTATAGCCAAAAATTTTCCAATATTTTGAAATTTTTTTCCCATCAATCTTTCCCCCAAAAGCATCCACACAATTCATATGAGCACGCCTACCAATAACATTTTCTACCAAAATCACAGGAATACCTACTAACAACATCGCTACCACAAAAACCAGTACATATGCCCCTCCGCCATTTTCTCCTACCAAATAAGGGAAACGCCATGTTGCCCCAAACCCTACTGTAGCCCCTGCTACAGTCAAAATATAGGTAAAACGATTCGACCAAAACTGCCTTTTTTGCATTTATTTCCTTATAATTTTATAATCAGCTTAAATATTTATTTGCGTTAGTTTTGAGTATTTTCTAAGTCATCTGTGATGATTTTCCTAATGCCAGGGCTATTAATTCTAATGGATGAGAAAAAGTTGCTTCAACCCTAGCATTATCCATCGCATTATCTAATTGCATACGGCAAGCACTACATTCTGCGCTTACAATATCTGCACCACTCTCTTGAATCATTTTTGCTTTTGGTTCTCCTGCTTTGACTACCAAATCATACTTATCACTCTGCATACTAATCCCTCCAAACCCACAACATCTACTAGAATCACTCATCTCAATCATTTTATAATTTTGTGCCAAAAGATTACGCGGCTCTTGATAAATTTTCAAAACTTTTCTGGCATGGCAAGGATCATGATAAGTTATACTTTGATTTTGCATAGGAGATGAGCGAAGCATTGCAATCAAAGAAGTATTTTTTTCAAGCCATAAACTTGCCATTTGCATTTTGGACTTCAAGGGCTTCAAGCGCTTTAACCATTCCTCTGCTTGTTCATCTTCACTTAAAGCATGCTCCCAATCTTCTATCAACATCGCTGCACAAGTAGCTTCCGGAATAAGTATTGCATCTACTTTATGGATAAAATCCTCAAAATAAATGATATTTTTTTTAATTAAATGTCTCACTGTTTTAATATCACCCGTAAAATATGCAGGAGCGCCACAACATTCTTGCTTAGGAATAAGGACATTAATCCCAAGTTTATCAAGAATAAAAAGCAGACTTTCCCCTACCCCAACATAATTATAATTACTCAAACAACCAATAAAAATTGCCACTTTATTGTGAGATAAGTTTGAATTAGGAATTTTGTTTTTGGAAAGAATCTCACCAAAATATCTTTGCAAAAAACTCTTAGAAGAAAATGGAAAAATTGTCCTTTTTCCCATTTTTGGTAATTTAAAGCGAAATCTATTTTTAGTCTTTGTGTCATTTGATTGCAAAACACAAGGAGATACAAAATAAACAAATGAAAAAACAAAATCCATTACCTTTCGATTTTTCAGTAAATAAAAAAATATTTTTTTATACCATGCAATACCATATTTGTTGGCAATATCCACACGTATTTTTTCAATCATAACATCTACCGGAAGTGTGCCGGGACAAACCTGCACGCAAGTTGTGCATAAAAAACAAGATTCAAAAATATTTTTTGCATTTTTATCTAATTCTAAATCCCCTCTCTCATAAGCTCCTAATAAATCTAAAAAGCCTCTTGGAGAAGTGCTTTCATCACGATTGATTTGATAAATTGTGCAACTTGGGATACATTTCCCACATTTAACACAATCTTGAGAAATATTTTTAAAATTAGGGAGACTCATCTCAAACTGTCTTACTGAATCTTCTTTGATCAATAGGAATTTTTTGTAAATATTCATCAAAAACCATGGCAATATTTCGGATAAGCATTCCTCCTGTAGGAGTAGTATAAATTCCTTTATCTGTGAGAGAAACCAAATCAGTTCCTTCATATTCTTTAAGAGACTCTAACTCCTGTGCAAAATATTCTTGGAATTTTATGTGAAATTTTTCTTCAATATTTTTAAAATCTAATCTTAAATTATTCATCAAGCCCATAATGACTTCTTTCCTAATAATATCTTCATCACTAAGCTTCACCCCGCGTTCTACGGGCAAAACTCCATTATCAATGGCTTTTTCATAATTTTGCATGTCTTTGTAGTTTTGAGTGTAATAATCCACCCCTTCTCCAATACCGGTAAGCCCAATCCCGATAGTTTGTGAAAACCCTCTTGTCGTATAACCTTGAAAATTCCTACGCAATTGACCTTCTATACTGGCTTTATAAAGTTCATCAGATGTTTTGGCAAAATGATCCATGCCTATCATTTTATACCCTTCCTTATCTAAAAAACCAATTGTATGTTCTAGAATTCTAAGTTTTTCATCAGGAGTAGGGAGTGCTGTTTCATCAATCTTTCGCATTGTTTTTTTCATCCAAGGCACATGAGCATAATTAAACACCGCCAGACGATCAGGAGATAAATCAATCACTTTTTTTAATGTTTGCTCAAAAGTTTCATATGTCTGAAAAGGCAGTCCATAAATCAAATCAAAATTAATTGAAGAAATACCAAATTCTCTAGCAAGCTCCACTGAACGCCCTACAAAATCAACACTTTGATTACGATGCACAGCCTCTTGGACTTTCTCATCAAAATCTTGCACCCCAAAACTCAAACGATTAAAACCACTTTTTTTAAGCACTTCCATTTGCTCACGACTAAAATGTCTGGGATCAATTTCACAACTTATTTCTGCATTGGATGCAAAATTGGGAAAAGCCATTTTTATCAAATCAATCACTTGCCCTAATTGCTTGGCATCAAAAAATGTAGGAGTTCCCCCGCCAAAATGAAATTGCACTACTTCACGCTCTGTATGCATATGTTTTTTGAGTATTTCAAGTTCTTTTTTCAAATAACCAATATAACGATCTTTTTTATCTTCTTTGCTTGTATAAATCACATTACAGCCACAAAAATAACAAGCACTGCGACAAAAAGGTAAATGTACATATAAAGATAAAGGAAGTTTATGATCGGGACAATCCATGCTGTCATTGCGTTTAAGAGAATCTTTGAGGGCGTTATAATCAAATTTTGGACTAAATTCTACTGCAGTTGGATAGCTTGTATATCTGGGTCCTGATTTAGAATACTTGACAAATTTTTTAAAGTCTATCATGACATTTGCCTTCTTATTTGGCTAGATTTTGTTTGCGAAAATAATCATCAAGGTCAAAAAATAAATTGGGGTACTCTTTTTTAATTTGCTTAACAAAGGAGGAAGTATCTATTTTTGGCAAACTTCCATCGCTTTTACGAAATGCTTCAAGCTTATTAATTGCGACTGCCATTACATCATCAAAATCAATAGGAGTATGTGTAGCAATATCTCTTTCAAGTTCTACTTTAAGCTTATCTTCATAGGCTTTCTTAATAGTCCGGATAATACTTTTAAGCACAACTTCAGGAATCATGACATATTCTTGATTATCTTGATCTTTGACAAACCACGCTTCTTGTGAGCTAAATTCTCCTTTTTGGAGTTCTAAAAGTATTTTTTTATCATCGACTTTTCTTGCACTTGCTTGATTCTTGCCTGATTCTAAACTCCGATATAAAGCTTCAGATTTTTGAGCAAATGCGGGGTATTTTATCTGTTTTTGTGTAGCCATACCATGATCCCTTTTTGTGTATGAAGTCTATTTTGGGCTTCCTTGAACACCCTACTTTGAGATCCTTCTAAAACATTCTCACTAACTTCTTGCCCTCTATAAGCAGGAAAACAATGTAAAAAAATGGCATTTTTATCTGCCAAAGCCATCAGCTTATCATCAATACAATAATTTTGAAATGCCTTTTGTCTCATCTCTTTTTCATCTTCTTGTCCCATTGAAATCCAAGTATCTGTAGTAACCACATTGGCATCTTTTATTGCTTCTTGAGGGGAGTGTGAGAGATGAATGATTGCCCCGCTTGTTTGAGCAAATTCAAGAGCTTGAGCCAGAATATTTGCATTAGGCATATAGCCCTCAGGAGAGGCTATCCGCAATTCAAATCCTAACTTTGAGGCTAGCATTAACCATGAATTTGCCATATTATTCCCATCTCCAATATAAGCTACCTTTGGTATCCCAATATGAGGGCTGCTATATTTTCTATCTGTAAGATATATCCCGCATTCTATCATGGTAAGGTAATCTGTCAATAGTTGCGCAGGGTGAAACAAGTCACTCAAGCCATTAATAACAGGTACCGGAGAATATTGAGCAAACTCTTGCAATCTTTCTTGGGCATAAGTGCGCAACATAACCATATCTACCATAGAACCAATAGCTCTGGCTGTATCCCTGATAGGTTCTCCCCTTCCTAATTGAATGTCTTTACTTGACAAAAACATCCCCATTCCTCCGAGTTGATAAATCCCGGCTTCAAAACTTACTCTTGTGCGAGTAGAATTCTTTTCAAATATCATTGCAAGAATTTTATTCTCCATTCTATGAGGGGTTGGACGATTTTGCAAAAAACAATCTTTTATTTCAATAGCCAAATCCAAAATTTGGAGAATATCTTCTTTGCTCAAATCTCCAAGTGTTAAAAAATGTCTCATATCAATAGCCTTTTTAGGGTATTAGATGGTTAGTTGATTGAGTTTGTATCTCAATTTTTAGAAATCTTAATATACTTTATTTTAGATAACAATATCCTTATTTCCATTTTTTATCAAAAACTACAAGAAGATTAAGTATTCATAAAATTACAAATTCTAATAATCAAACAGTATTATTAAAATCCCATCTAACCCTAATCCGGGAAATTTACTAATCTTCATTGTATTATTTAATGCATCGCTTTCTCTAAAAATGGGCGATCAAATTAAAAATATAATTTATTATTCAATGAATAATTATTACTATTGAATTTTAATTATTATTACAATAAAATCCTCAACACTACTAAATTATTATTAAATAAGGAGCAACAAATGAATAAAATGATCTATTCAATTATCAATACATTTATTATTTCATACTTTTTTATAAATCCACTAATTGCTCAAAAGTCTGTTTCTATGGATTCTATGGATAATCCTTCAAATATTTTATCCAATCCTCATAAAGCCAATACAAAGTCTAACCCAATCCCTGCTTCCATTATTCAAAAACCTACAGATAAACCAAAAGACAAAGCTATCATGTTAAATTCTTCGGGAGTAAAAACTTGTTATATTCCTATTTTTCAACCCAATGGAGGTTTTGTAGAAATTTTGAACTGCGATGATCCAAGAGCCATTCCTGCAAGATATGATGTTTTTCAACGCATCAGTTATCATATCAATGATGTATGGGTATGTTTAAGTGCGCCCACAAACGTAACAGATGGCACAACACAATGGGATTATATTTATCTGTCTCCTTGCGCTATCAACACCCCCAACCAACGCTGGATAATCAAGGATAATGCTTTTTGGACTGCTGATGGAAAATACCGCATTAAAAGCACGACTTGGCTTTATCTCACCAAAGATAGCGCAGATAAGCATGATCATACTCTTGATGATTCCATGAAAGAATGGCTTGCCACAATAGCGACACCCGGAAACATTAGCATAAGAACCTCCATTGGATGGAATTTTGTTGAATCTTCCAAAATGGAGCGTTATTATATTGGAAATAATCGATCGTGGGATAGCTATGTTTGGCTTTATTACAATCCTGATAATGGACATATTGCCCAATATGACGGAGTGAGTGGGAGTCTTTATTGTATGAAAAGTCAAATTAACACTTATGATTGGAATTGGGTTAGTTGGGAATTATGCAGTGATGCTCCATCAACAAAAGATGATTCTGCTTACTGGGACGTCTCTTTTACAACCCCTAAAGGAGGTGCTATCACAGATTATAAAAAAAATGCCCTAAGAGTTACCAAATATGGCAGCAATTGGGGTGTTCCCTATACAGCCAAGCTTGATTATTTGCAAAAAGATACAACCAATTCTCCTACATCTATTTTCTTTCTTGATCAAGATTTACAACGATGGGTAAGATATGTAAATGGAAATTTAGGAGAAACCCTATCTTATTGCCCTGCCCCGGGAGCAAAATCTCAAAAAAATACAACTCTCAGCCAAACTCCAAAAGTCGCTCTGCCCCCTGATTTTAGGTTAAATGATGATTGGATTCGGAGATTGTGGGCAATAGCAAGAACTACAAATCAAGTCCAACAAGTAAGCGGGATTTGCGGGGTTTGTCTTTTACAATCTTATCAAATGATAGCCGAACTAGAGACTCATTACCCCGGAGAACCTCCCGGAAGACGGGGATTTTTCTTTGATATTGCCTCAAGCAGCAACCCTTTTGATTCTTTTGCGCAAAGATTCCCTGATTTGAATGATGAGTTAAGAGGAAATTTAGTAAATTGGTCTAATACTCCTCTTTATCCCGGAGAAAGCCTTGCAGATAGAGATGCAAGACTATTTTGGGCAAGCTCAAGGGCAATGCTACCCCAATTTGATTGGTTTCCTTCACAATACTTCCTTACCCGAGTTGATGTAATCAGACATTTACAAACACTTTTAGATTCTCCTGTAGGAAATGCCTGGATTGCCTCCATACGAATGAGAACTCCAACTCAAACAGTTGGACATGCTCTTGTGATTTTGCGCACAACTGATGGACTCTCAGTTGTGCAAACCAATCTTGAGACAATATCACGCGCTAATTTTGCCCAAAGCGTTACTCCAACAACAGATTTAGACAGAATTTTTGGAGTATTATTTCCATACCCTATCGTTAATTTTATGACCTTACAAGTGCGAGATCCCTCTAGAGTTTCACCTATGAATGAGTTTGTTTCTAACAACAATTGCACAGGTGATGGAGAGGACAGAAGAGGCAGTTTAACCTATCCAAGCGCTACTTCAATCAATCAATGCTCTCAAGGAAGATGCGCCTACCCTCTCTCACAATAAATTTTTTGACCCAAAAGCCGGAAATAACCTTTTGAGACTGTTTCCGGCTTTTATATCAATATTTACTCCAAGAAACCTTTGAGAGACCCTAACCCAAAATATAACAATAGCATTGATTTTACAAACAAACATATCCGCTTACACCCGCCTATGTTGATCTCATGAAAACTCATATTTGGAAAATCAACTTGTGGATACCCATCAACTAGTTTAGGAATCTAAAAAAAGCATCCACAAATTTTTCATTATGTTTTTTTCTAAAAAATGGCAAAGAAAACAATGTGAGAGTCTCATTTATTTTTGTACTCACTTCTTGATTTTTTAGAATTTCTAAAAATCTCTCTTTCCAAGTATCAACACCTTCGGTTGCAGATTTTTCATCACCTTTATTATCCCCGGACAAATGATCCCCTTTTACCTCAATAAAACACTCAATACTCAAAAACTTCTTCTCCTCTGCCTTTTTCTTTCCAAAAAAGATAAAATCAGGTTCAAATCCCATCCCATAAGTTGATTCCCCTTCGCGATTATCATAAATCTTAAATTCCTCAAACCCATCATTTCTTATCAAAAACCATTGAGAAAAAATCTCGCTGATTTTTTGTTTGTTTCCTTCAATAAATTTTAAAAATTCCTTTTCCAGATCGCTATCAAACCTGCACTGATGATAATACAACCAATCATAAGATTTTGTTTCTACCTCTTTTATCGTGTAAATCACACGATCTTTTCCTATAAGTTCCTCTGCCTGAAAAGGAGTTATTTCATATTCTGACTTTATGGTTTGTTTGATTTCTTTAAAATTCTCAATAATAAACTTAGCAATCTCTAAATTATTCTCCTCAGAAAATATTTGTTTTTTAGAAAAGCAAACATCAATTTCTCCTAAATATTTTTGGACAAACTCATGTTTGCTTGGCAAAGTATCAAAACATTTGCTCAAATCCTCAAAACTCAGACCAAGGATATTCATAGCCTTAAGAAAATACTTCACATCAACCCTTTTCCCAATCTTGGCAAATATTCCTGATTCCTCTTCTTCTTTTATCTTTTCAAATTTTTCTTCGACTTCTTGAATGTCATTTGAAAAAAGCGGTATTTTTAGAGTTCTTATTTTTTGATCCAACTCTTTTTTTGTAATCTCAAAGTAGCTTAAATCTTTCTTTTTTATTCGATTATTTTTTGCATAATAGATTTTATATTTTTGCATAATCTGCTCTACATTTGGATTTAGTTTTAACGCAACCCTTTGCCTCGAATCTTCTAAAATAAGTCCTTCATCCATCATGCTTTCATTCAAATTTTTGATAAATGCAACTTCATTGAGCGTATGATAACTCAATCTTTCCAAAATACTCAAGTCATTTTCCAAATCTTTATCAAATTTGCGTTTATTTTTTGCCCCAATTTTTTCTCTGTCTTCAAAGGGATAATATCTAGCGCCACGCCCGATAAGTTGGGCTTCTTTTGTCGTTGCGATCTTGCTTTTTACATTTCCTAATCTCACAATATCAAATAGATTTAGCACATCCCATCCCTCATTGAGTTTATCAACTGCAAAAATCACTCTTATCCGATTGTTGGGATTTTCTAGAGAATTTAAAAGCATTTGCTTGTTTTCAAGATCGTTGTTATCATTGACATTGATAGTGTAAGCTTTTTTAAAATTACATTTCAAAAAATTTGTAATTTTTTCTAAAAAAGTATCACCAAATTCCTCTCTAAAAAATTCTAAACTTTTCTTAAATAATTCACTCCCCTCTAATATGGCATGCTTATAAAATTCCTCTACCACATAGGGATCTAATGTATCCAAAAAACTTAAAAAAAGATTTTGATTTGTTTTTGAAGCAGCAATCGCCTCACTTTTAAAGAGAATAACGGGTTTTAAGAATATTGCATACTTTTGAGCAAGCAATTCTCGAAACAAACTCAAAAGCATTGCCCCCAAGAAACGATATTCTATCTTGGAATTTTCATATTTTATTACAAAAATACGCTTAGAATACCCATCTTTGCAAAATTTTGCCAGATCGTATTCATAAACGATCTTGTCTTTATATTTTTCTGGCACATTTTTATCTTTGGGGATTGTAGCACTAAATTCAAGCAATAGATTTTCTTTGTTGCTTTCATAGGCTTTTTTGACAACACTCTCCCAGTCTTTTTTTTCTTCTTTTTCTTTTTTGTTTATTTTTTTAGTTTCGGCATTGAGATGGTGCGCCTCATCAGCCAAAAATACAAGCTTCTTATTGATAAGATCTTGTAGTGTTAGGGCATTTTCTCTCTCACAAGAAAAAAGTGCGAACAAAGATTGAATCGTTGTAAAATAGATATTCATACAATCTTGCTTGCTTTCATTGAGATTATTGATTACATTGATGGCGACATTTTTGCCATCTATAATAATCCTATCTTCAAAAAGATATTTACTTGAATTTTTATCAACAAAATTAGCCTTTGTTTTTTCCACAATCGCAGTGGAATTCACAAAAAATACGAAGTTTCTATACCCTCTGGAAAAACAATCCAACATCAAAGCAGCCATAATCACTGTCTTCCCACTTCCTGTAGCCATATGAAACATCAGATGATTTGTCTTGGGTTTTTTACGCTGGAGAAGAAAATATTTCAAAGCATTTTTTTGATACTCTCGAAGTTCTTTATTGAGATTTTCACTGATATGAAGGGGGATCTCGACATTTCCATATTCTAAAGCTATCTTTAATTCATCATGTAATTTTTCCATTTTTTAATCTTTATAAAAAATTTCATTGAGTTCTATAGTATTTTTATCTACCCCATAAACAGCATCTTTAATATCTCCATAAGGAAGATAATCCATATTAGAATCCAAAAGAAGTCTTAAAATTTCTTTTTTATTTTCTAAATTCAAGTCTTTAAATTCTTTGTCTTTCAAAATTGCTTGCAAGTCTATATGATAATCCAAAAAAGCCTTTTGCTCCAGATCTTCATAGATATTTTCTAATTCTTTTTGTTCGGTTGAATTTTGAATTTTTTCCTTATAAAGAGCATTGAAAGACGCTAATTTCGCATAAACAAATTCCCCTCCACTTTTCCACCCCACAGCCTTGCTTATCCCTCCTTGCTCCCCATATACGACCATTTCAAGACGTTTTTTGGTAATATTTTCTATATAATCCATCTGTTCGATACCTACCCATTTGCGATGCATCTTGTGCGCTACAGCCAGAGTCGTCCCACTCCCTGCAAAAAAATCCATTACAAGATCCCCTTGTGCAGTGGAGATTTCGATAATGCGTTTGAGTAAGGCTTCGGGTTTGGGAGTAGCAAATAGAGGTGTTGCAACTTTATTGTGTATCCGAATATTGTCATTTGAATAATTTTCTTGACTCACTTCTTGAAAATTCTGATTTCTTATCTCAGCTGCTTCTATGTGTGAATTTTTGTTATCAAACAAAGCCTTGATCTCATTTTTAGCAATTAAATTTGTTCCAACATCTTTTGCTGCCCACACAGTTAGACTAGTGATGCCATTTTTTACTTCATTTAAAAATCTTTTTATAGTCGGAACATTATTGCCGTTTTTTCCAAAATAAATTCTATTATCAGTTAGTAATTTTTTAAAACCTTCTCTTGAAGTTCTCCAACTTCTTCCGGTAGGAGGATTTACGATTCTTCCTGATGGTGTAGTTATGGGAAAATCATAATTTAAATTATAAGTTCTTACTGATAAATCTCCTCCCATCCATGGCCCCCTAGGATCATTATCAGGATTAGTGTATCTGGCATCCATTTCTTTTGTTCTAGGTAAGAGATTAGGTCTCCATACTTTTTTATTTCTTGCATAAATTAAAATAAAATCATGATTATCACTCAGCCATTTAGCATCATTTTGTGGTGATGTCTTTTTTTCCCAACATATCGTTGCTACAAAATTCTCTCTCCCAAAAATCTCATCACAAAGCACTTTGAGATAAGCTTGTTCGTTATCATCACATTGGATAAATATTACCCCATCTTCACGCAGGAATTCATAGGCTATTTCCAGGCGATTTTTCATAAAAGTAAGCCAAGTACAATGATTGAAATTGTCATTATAGTTAAAGCTATCCTTACCTGTATTGTAGGGAGGATCTATATAAATGAGTTTGACTTGCCCGTAGATAGATTTGACATGTTTGAGAGAATGTAAGCTTAAGAGATTGTTACCTTGAAGCAACAAGTTAGGGAAACCGGAAAAATCTTGATTTTTTAATAAGTCTAAAAGTTCTTTTGAGTCTTGTTGGGGATGTATTGCGGATTTTACGCTATGATATTGAGACTGACTGACTGACTGACTGACTGACTGACTGACTGACTGACTGACTGACTGACTGACTGACTGACTGACTGACTGACTGACTGACTGACTCATAAGTGATGTATTCAAAGTTGTGCAATACTTTAGGAGAGAATAAGATATCAATCTCATCTTTTGCTAAGATTTCATTAAAAAATATTTCTTTTCTCTTGCCTTCATCTTTATTTGCCCCACCTGCTAATACACAATCTTTGAAGGGGAAGTTTAAGACGACTTCATTTTGTGTCTTTAAAAACACTTTGATTTTGTTTGCCAAGCCGATTTTGTTAGTATAATTTGTCCAACTTCCACCTAAACTTCTAAGGTCTAAAAAAGTCAAAAAATCATCTTGTTTAAAAACAAAACTACCCGCAATTTGTATGAAAAACTTACTGCTAAATTCTTGTTTAAATTTTGATTTTTTAAGTAAAAACTCCAGAAACTCTTTATCATATTTGATAGCTAAATTTCTTGCATTTCCCAAGGTTTCAAATTGTTTTTCCAAATCTTGCAATAATTCATTTTTAAACATAACTATACCTTTACTTTTAATACCTTAAAACGGTATCCATGTATTTTAATTACAAAATTATACAATAAATTAAAAACTGATTTTTAAAAATGTAATTCTTTAAACTAAATCTGAAATATCTAAAGAAGTTGCGATGGTGGAGCTGTGGGGAATCGAACCCCAGTCCAAAAATCATACCCTACAAGAGCCTCTACATGCTTAAACAAAGATTGAAAATCTTTTTATTTCGTTGCTCAATCTTTAAAACAAGCAAAATAAGCAGTCAAAATCTTTCCTTGTGTCCGGACAAAACCCAAGGGCATCTAGCAGTGATGATGGACTAATCAGATAGCTAGCATTTCTGAAAAGACCAGCTCCTAAGAGTAGATTAAACTCACGCTACTTTTGCGTAAGCCGGAGCGTAATTTGTATTATTTGCGTTTATTTTTTGTAGTTTTACGGCATACAGCCGACATGCAGCCCAAGCGACATAACTCCTGTCGAAGCCAAGTCAGCCCCATAAGACGCATTATACCTTAATATTTTGATAATTATTGCTCAATAATATCAATCCCTTCTTTTGGAATAAAAACAAAATCGCTATCTTCAATAGGTTGATTAATGAGAACTTTGGTGAACTTAATAGAAACTTTATTATCAAAATCATCTTGAAACTCCAATAAATAAGGTTTTTTATCTTTAAAAGTAAGCCAATAAATAGTTTTGCCGATTTTGGAGTGATATTTACCCTCTTTATCTGCAACAGCGTTATTTAATATAGAAAAAAAATCTGTTTTTTCTTTGAGATGAGAAATAGTTGCTTGATAAAGTTTAGGTTCATAAACCACAACATCTTCTCCATTGATGTAGATTTCTTTTTCCAGTGGATTTTTATATATCCATTTTGCCAGATTAGGAATTTTTGCTTCTATGCTCCCTTGATAGGTTATTTTATCGCCATTTTCTCCTTGGACATTTTGTATAAAATTTGCACGAAAACTTTTAATATCATCGCCCAACCCATAAACATTTCCCATGAATAATAAACATATGATTAAGATTTTCATTATAGATACTCACCACCTTAAGAAGATTATTCTATCTTTAAAAGAATTTTATCGTAACTATGTTAGAATTAACAATTGCTTAAATTATCCAAAAACATGAAGGTCGTTCCATGATACAAACATTGATAGGAAAAATCATAGGCACTCGCAACGATAAACTTATAAAAAAATATCAAAAACGTGTTCAAGCCATCAATGCATTAGAATCTAAATATGAAGTAATGAGCGATGAAACATTACAAAATGAATTTAATGCCCTCAAAATCTCTGTCCAAAATAATGAAAAAAAACTTGATGACGTTTTAGAAGATAGTTTTGCTATCACCAGAGAGGCCTCCAAAAGAATCTTAAATATGAGACATTTTGATGTCCAGCTCATAGGGGGGATGGTACTCCATGATGGCAAAATTGCTGAGATGAAAACCGGGGAAGGAAAAACATTAGTGGCTACTTTGGCTGTAGCACTCAATGCCATGAGCGCAAAAAGTGTGCATGTTGTTACTGTTAATGATTATTTAGCAAACAGAGATGCCAATCAAATGCAACCTCTTTATAATTTTTTGGGTTACACTATCGGGGTGATTACAGCAGAAGTCAAAGATGATAATCAAAGACTTCAAGTCTATGCAAACCATATTGTTTATGGAACAAATAATGAATTTGGCTTTGACTATTTGCGAGATAATATGAAATATTCTCTTGATCAAAAAGTCCAAAAAGAACACTTTTTTGCTATTGTTGATGAAGTCGATTCTATTTTAATTGATGAGGCAAGAACACCCCTTATTATATCAGGTCCTGTTAATCGCAAAATGGAAAACTACGAATCTGCTAATAAGGTTGCTAAAAATCTCAAACCTCAAGAAGATTTTACGATTGATGAAAAAAATCGTGTTATCCTTATTAACGAAAATGGCATCAAAAAAGCTGAGGAATTATTCAAAATTGATAATTTATACAGCATTGAAAATGCTGCTCTCTCTCACCATCTTGACCAAGCCCTTAAAGCTAATTTTTTATTCGCCAAAGATAAAGACTATGTTGTCCAAGAAGGGGAAGTGATCATTGTTGATGAATTTACAGGAAGATTGAGCGAAGGACGTCGTTTTAGTGAGGGGCTTCATCAGGCACTAGAAGCTAAAGAAGGGGTAAAAATCAAAGAAGAAAGCCAAACTTTAGCTGATATTACTTTTCAAAATTACTTTAGACTTTATGAAAAACTCTCAGGCATGACAGGAACAGCGCAAACTGAAGCAAGTGAATTCTTACAAATTTATAATCTGGAAGTCGTTTCTATCCCTACAAATGTACCTATTCGCAGAAAAGATCTCAATGATCTTATATACAAAAGTGAGCAAGAAAAATTTGAAGCTGTCATTGATAAAATCAAAGAACTTTACTCTAAGGGACAACCTGTCCTTGTGGGGACTGCAAGTATTGAAAAAAGTGAGGTTCTTCATGAGTTCCTTCAAAAACAACGTATTCCCCACACAGTATTGAATGCCAAACAACATACCAAAGAAGCAGAAATTATTAAAGATGCCGGCAAAAAAGGAGCTGTTACGATTGCTACAAATATGGCCGGACGTGGTGTGGATATTAAGCTTGAAGAAGAGATAAAACAATTAGGGGGATTGTATATTATTGGTACAGAAAGGCATGAAAGTCGCAGAATTGATAATCAATTAAGGGGAAGAAGTGGCAGACAAGGAGATCCGGGCACAAGTCAATTTTATTTGAGTTTGGAAGATCCGCTTTTAAGAATATTTGGCAGCGATCGTATTAAGGGGGTTATGGAAAAACTTGGATTAAAAAATGGAGAGCATATTGAATCCGGACTTGTAACACGATCTGTAGAAAATGCCCAAAAAAAAGTAGAAAACTTGCATTTCGAATCAAGAAAACATCTCTTAGAATATGATGATGTTGCTAATGAACAAAGAAAAACTGTTTATAAATTTAGGAATGAACTTCTGGATACAAGCTATCATATGGGCAATCGGATTACAGAAAATCGTGAATATGCCCTGTGTGAATCCCTCAAGAGAGCACAGATTTTTCAAGGAGACACTCCGGAAAATTTCAATTTAGAAGCCCTAAGTGCAATTATCCAAGAGGACTTCGGGATTCAAATACAAAAAAATATGTTCAACGACCTAAATGATGAAGCAATTTACCAACTTATTTCAGATAAACTCACCCAAACTTATGAAGAAAAAATGTCCTCTTTGGGTGCTGAACAAAGAAATGAAATAGAAAGAATTATTTATCTTCAAGTACTTGATAATACTTGGAGAGAACATCTTTATACGATGGATAATCTCAAAACAGGCATTGGATTGAGAGGCTATAATCAAAAAGATCCTTTGGTCGAATACAAAAAAGAAAGCTATAATTTGTTTTTAGAACTTATTGAATCTATCAAACTAGAAGCCATCAAGACACTTCATATTATTCAATTCCAAGCAGAAAATACTCAAGCCCAAGCCCAAGATTCTGCACAAAAAATACTTGAAGAACTTGAAGAATCCCAAGAAAATCTTGATTATAATATTGACGAAATTGAATTAGATATTAATCCTAAAAAAATATCCAGAAATGATTTATGCCCTTGTGGAAGTGGCAAAAAATATAAACAATGTCATGGAAAAAGTGGTCCAAAAAAAGGATTATTAGCTAATAATGTTTAAAAAAACGGACTTAATTTTATTTCTTTTGAAACGATATTTGCGTTTTGATAAAACACAGCCTTTCATTTCTATTACTGCTGTTTTGGCATTTGTAGGGGTAGGGGTAGGGGTGATGGTATTGATCGTAGCTATGGCAATCATGAATGGCATGAGCAAAGAATTTGAAAAAAAACTTTTTGTAATGAATTATCCCCTCACGCTGTTTGCAACAAGCCATAAAGGAATCTCTAAAAATATCTTAGACCAACTTGAAAGCAAATTCCCTCATCTGGTTTTTAGCCCTTATTTACGTATTCAATCTGTTGCAAGAGCTAATGGAATCATGTCTGCAGGCATTGTTTTTGGGGTAGATATTCAAAAAGAAGCTAAAATCAATGAAATTCTTGCAAAAGCACTCCAAGGAGTGGATATAAAAGATTTTTATCAAGATAAATTTTCACTCATTGTTGGTGAAGGACTCAAAGATGCGCTAGTTTTAGAAAAAAATTCTAAACTAAGTTTATTTTTCACCAAACTTGAACCTACAGGATTAACTTTTTCTCCTACAATGAAAAGATTTGATGTGAAGGGTTTTTTTGATTCAGGTCTTAAAGCCTATGATACAAGTTATATTTATACCAATCTTGCAGCCATTGGAGCTATCAAAAATATAAAACCCGATATTTATGATGGAATACATGTCTTCTCCAAAGATCCTATGAATGATATTGACAAAATCAAGCAAGCCCTTCTGGAAATTCCCAATTATGGAATAGGGGTTGAGGGTTGGTGGCAACAAAATGGAAATTTTTTCTCTGCTATGGCACTGGAAAAAAGAGTTTTATTTATCGTATTGATGCTTATTATTCTTATGGCATCTTTGAATATCATTAGCTCTTTATTAATGGTCATCATGAATAGACGCAAGGAAATAGCATTGCTTTTAAGCTTAGGAGCAAGCTCGAGAGAAATCAAAAAAACTTTTTTTTGGTTGGGAAATTTTATTGGCATAGGAGGGATTATTTTAGGGATCATCCTATCGATGCTAACTCTCTATATTCTATCAACATTTCCTATTATATCTTTGCCTGCAGATGTATATGGTATCACGCGATTACCCATTGATTTATCAATGACGGACTTTTTTTCTACTATTGTTGGAGCTATTGTAATTGTATGTATCTCCTCTTATTATCCTGCCAAAAAAGCTTCAAAAGTTAATGCTTTATCAATTTTGAGGAATGAATAACGCATTATTTAATTGTTTTTAAGCTTAACTAGCTTACCATATGATACCTTTAGTATGTAAGCTTGAGTTTTGTTAGTATTTCTAAAATCTTTAATTCTCTGCCTACACATTAAAGATGAAGTGTCTGTTGAGGTTTTGCCTCTAATTTTTAGCGTAACGGAGAAAGAATTGAAAAGTATTTATGTAGGAAATCTCGCTTATAATGCCACTAGCGAGGATGTTAAAGAACTCTTTAGCAAATATGGCAACGTAGTTTCTGTCAAGCTTATTAGTGATAGAGAAACAGATAGAGCAAAAGGTTTTGGTTTTGTAGAAATGGAAGATGCACAAGCTTTGAAAGCTATCAGCTCTCTTAATGAAACAGATTTTATGGGCAGAACAATTAGAGTAAATGAAGCTAATCCTAAAAGATAAGTTTAATTTGGCAAGAGAATTATTTTTCTTGCCAATTTTTTAATAGTAATTGCGCATTTTTTTGAACATTTCCCCTCCAAAGACCTCCAATAACAGCTATCATATCTGCTTGTTTAAGTTCAATAGCATTTTGGCAATCAATCCCCCCAATAGCGCAAATAGGAATTTTTAATATTTTTTTAGCTTCTTTAAGGATATCTAAGGGTATTTTTTTAGCTTCAGGTTTTGTTTGAGAGGCAAAAAACGCTCCAAATGCCACATAATTGGCTCCATTTTTTTGTGCTTGGAGTGCTAAATCCAATCTGTCATAGCAAGACACGCCAATCTTGCCTTTAAAGTGTCTTTTAGCTTCCAACAAAGAACAATCCTCACTCCCAATATGAAGGGCAGGAGCATTTATTTTAATCGCTAATTCAACCCTATCATTTATCACAAACAAAACATCATTTTGAAAACAAAAATCACGAATTTTTATTGCCAATTCAAGAAGGGCTGTATCACTTTGAATTTTATCCCTAAGTTGAAAAATTTTTAATCCTCCCAAAATAGCCTGATATAACATTTCAAAAATTTTTTCAGAAGGAGTGAGAAGATCATCACTAATCCCATAAAGACCTTTAAGTTTCAAATCAATCTCCGAAAATCATTTTTTGTGCTTTTTGCAATAATTCTTTTGCATCATTTTGAATAAATCTTTGGGCTAAAACATTAGCCAAATATTCCCCTTCATAAATATTCCCATCAATACAATCCCTCAAAATTTTGCTACCATCAGGAAGCCCTACAACAGCACTCAAATAAATTTTGTTATCAGTGATTTTTGCATTTACTCCTATAGGGACTTGACACCCTCCTTCTAAAATCTTCACAAATAAACGCTCAGCATTACAACATATACTTGTAGGCTCATCATTAAGTTTTTTTAACAATGCAAACTTTTGATGATCCTCTCTCATTTCTACACCCAAAGCTCCCTGCCCCATCGCCGGTATCATCATCTCTTGTGATAAGGGAGTAATATAGGTTATCTGATGAGAATCTATTCCCAAGCGATTAACGCCTGCTTTTGCCAAAATAATGGCATCAAATTCACCATCTTGAAGTTTTTTGAGTCTTGTTTGCACATTGCCTCGCAGACTTTGTGTATCCAAATCAAATCTTAACGCCTTAAGCTGCATGGATCGTCTCAAAGAAGTTGTCCCTACTTTCGCACCTTTTGGCAAATCTCTGAATTCTTTATATTTTTGACTCAAAAAACAATCTCTTATATCCTCACGTTGAGTAATACAAGCAAGCCCTAATCCGGATACAAAATCAACAGGCACATCTTTGAGGGAATGAACAGCCAAATCAATTTTTCCCTCTAAAAGCAACTCTTCTAACTCTTTAGTAAATAATCCCTTGCCTCCAATTTTTGCCAAAGGGACGTCTAAAATTTTATCTCCTTTTGTCTTCACAATTTGAAGCTCACTTAAAATCCCCAATTCTTTCTCCAGCCTACTTTGAATATATTTAGCCTGCCACAAAGCCAATACACTTCCTCTCGTTCCTATAACCAGCTTTCCCACTTTTTCTCCTTTAATGATTTTTTATATCATCAATGATCTCTACATCAATAACTTCATCATCTTGAGTCTTTGGGTCGCAAGATTGTGAAAAATGAGATGTTTTGCCCAAAAAACCATAACGTAACATAAAAAACGCGATGATTTCTAAAATAATTCCAAAAATATCACTCAAAATTCCGGGTAGTATCAAAAATATAGCCCCGATAAAACGAGCGATATTACCTCCAATTAAAGATCCTGATGTAATTTTACCTTTCAAAAGCCCATAAAGATCGCTAGAAATATTCATGTTAGCCAAAATCAAAATACCTGTAAAACCACTTATAATCACTTCTAATAAAAACAGCCATATCCCCCATTCTTTGACAAAAAAACCAATCCCTAGAAATTCAAATATCAAATACAATATGCCTACAAAATATAAAAAGGGCATATCAATCTCGTTTTAAAATTTCAACGAGTTGTATAGATAAATTTTTACATTCTAATTCTTTTTTTTCCAAGTTTTCTCTATTGATAAGTTCAACTTTGCCCTCTTGGAGACTTTTTCCAATAATAAGGGCATAAGTAGAACCTATGAGCTCAAAATCTGCCATTTTTATGCCAAATCTCAAATCCCTATCGTCTAACAAAACATCTATATGATCGGATAACAAATCTCTATAAACCTCTTGGGCATAGAAGACTTGTTCTTCATCTTTTGTATTAGAAATGATAATACTTATATCAAAAGGTGCGCTTGGTTTTGTCCAAATACAACCTTTGAGATCACTTTTTTGCTCTAAAATAGCCGGAAGCAAACGAGTAACCCCAATCCCATAACACCCCATTTCTAAGGGAATATTTTTACCATCTTTATCAAGAAAATTAGCCCCTAATGCTCTGGAATATTTCTGCCCTAATTTAAAAATATGCCCTACTTCTATCCCTTTTTTATAACTAAGCTCACCCCCACAATATGCACATTTATCCCCTTCTTTGACTTTTGTGATATCTTCATAAACCAAGCCTTCAAACAAACCCAAATCTACGCCAACAAAATGATAATCCTCTTCATTGGCCGGACAAATCAAATTCTGCTCCTCTTTTAAATCAATATCAAAAATAATATAATTGGCATTGGTGATATTTCTCAAAGCATAAGGTCCAATAAAGCCCGGTTTCAATCCTACAGCTACAATTTCTTCAACACTTGCATCTGTAAGTTCTAAAGCATTAGCGCCAATCTTATTAATAGCATTCAAAGCTTTGGTAATTTCTAACTCATCATCTCCACGCAAGAAAAAATAAACCAACTCATCAGGCTTATTAGAAGTACTATCAAATATGGCTTTCCTTATGACGACTTTTAGAGTCCAGAATGGATCTGTCTTAAAAAATTCAGAAAGTTTTTGGATAGTATTGATTTTTGGGGTATGGAATTTTGCAAAAACAGCTTTTGGAAAATCTTGGGGTTCATGACGTTTAGCACGAATAGCAGCCTCAATATTAGAAGCATAATCACAATGATTACACACAGCAATTGTATCTTCTCCACATTCAGCTAATACCATGAATTCTTTACTCCCACTCCCTCCAATAGCCCCGCTATCAGCATCTACAATTCTAAAATCAAGTTTTAGGGTTTGAAATATTTTTTTATAAGTTTGTTCCATCAAATCAAATTCTCTATCTAAATCTTGTCTGTCTGAGTGAAAACTATAGGCATCTTTCATGATAAATTCTCTACCCCTCATTAACCCAAATCTGGGTCTAAGTTCATCGCGAAATTTAGTATGAATTTGATAGAGATTAACAGGGAGTTGTTTGTAACTTTTAATATAAGCCTTAGCAATTTCTACTAC
This sequence comes from Helicobacter sp. 11S03491-1, assembly GCF_002272835.1. NCBI lineage: Bacteria > Pseudomonadati > Campylobacterota > Epsilonproteobacteria > Campylobacterales > Helicobacteraceae > Helicobacter > Helicobacter sp. 11S03491-1. Next base: position 107,161 of record NZ_MLAO01000002.1, on the reverse strand, counting down.
ACTCTCCTCATGAGTAGGTCCCAAAACAAACTCATTTTCTTTTCTATCTTGGAATCTTAGAAGTTCTTTGCCATATTTTTCATATCGCCCACTCTCTTTCCAAAGTTCTGCAGGTACAACAAAACCCATTAAAATCTCTTGAGCGCCCGATTGATTAAGTTCGTATCTAATAATTTGTGTGATTTTATCTAAAACCTTTTTTCCAAGTGGTAAAAAATTATAAATCCCGCTACCAATTTGGTGAATATAACCCCCACGTATCAAAAACTGATGACTTTTCAAAAGGGCATCTTTAGGGGTTTCTTTCGTTGTAGGGATAAACATCTTAGAAAATAACATAAATTTCCTTTCTTAATTTAAAGTCGTATCATATTCACACTTATAACGATTGATAAGCATCACATCATCAATATCAAAGACTGCTTTGATTGCCTCAATGATTGGATCTGCATCTTCTTTGTCTGCAAATTTCTTAATATTAATAGTAGGCTTATGCAAAAAAACATTAAAAGCATTATGGAGAATTTTTGCCACACTATCTTCATATTCTTGGGGCAAAAAACCCTTCTTTATAGCACGATCAAGTTCTTTCAAAGAGGCTTCTTTAGCGAATTCTCGAATCTTTTTAATCAGAGGCTCTACGCCTAGAGTTTGAAGCCATCTAAAAAACTCTAATGTATAAGTCCCTACAATTTCATAAGCTTTTGTGGTGTTTTTCCTTCTGCTGGCAAGATTTTGGCACACAACCTCTTGCAAATCATCAACCCCAAATAAAACGATATTATCTATATTTGGCTTTTGAATATCCCTAGGAACTGCCAAATCAAACCAAAATCTCTTAAAATCTGTAAGCTCTACCATGGGCTGATGGATAATAGGATAAGGCGCAGATGTCGCAGAAAACAAAAGAATATGTTGATTGATTAACGTAGATAATTCAGAAAAATTCCTTACCTCTACCATTTCTCCATATTCGCTATTAAGCTCGTTTGCCAATGTAACAGCTTTTTGTTTGTTGCGATTTAACAACAAAATCTTATACCCGCAATGCAGCAAATGTTTGCTTGTTAGGATCCCCATTTCACCCACACCAACTACAATAGCAATTTTACATTCAATCCCATGTTGTTCAAAAAGAGTATTTGCCTCTTTAACCGCTACAGAAGCAACAGAAATGGCATTTTGAGAAATTTGAGTAGAATTTCGCACTTCCGCAGCGCATCGAAACGCAAAATGAACTAATCTTGTTAAATTTTTGCCACAAAAATTATTATCAAAACAAAATTTATAGGCACTTTTAAGTTGTCCTCCAATTTGTGTCTCTCCCACAACAATACTATCTAAACTGCTTGCAACACAAAAAATATGATGTACAGCTCCTTGATTGACATAAACATCTGCTATTGTCTCCAAAGTGGGCAAATCAATATTTTTTATCTGTGCAAGCAAGGAAATTACAAAATCTTTTGTATTTTGAGGATGGAGAGTATAGATATAGATTTCAACACGATTGCAAGTAGAGAGTAAAATTATTTCTTGGGTATGAGTATTTTGAGTTTTTATTGTTTGCAAAAAACTTTTAGTGCTCTCAGCAGAATTAAAAGCTAGTTTTTCTCTCATTTGTATTTGCGTATTTTTATGTGAAAAACTAATAGCTAAATAGCCACTTTCGTTATCCATTAAAACTCCCTATATATCATTGTTTTAACTACTTCTTCAAGCAAATGATTATTTTCATTTTTGATAGAAGCAATAGCCAAATCCCCATATTTTCTAGCTTCTGCAACCACAAGAGGAATAATATGATATTTATCAAAATATTCTTTTAACCATTTATAAGCCTCTATTTTATCTTTTTTAAAATAAGAAATAAGAATTTTTCTTTCGCTTAATGGAAGGACTTCATACAAATAAATATAAGGAAGCGTTGTTTTGCCTTCTTTGAAATCACTCATTGCAGGTTTGCCAAGCTTACAAGCTTCTTGAGTAATATCTAATAAATCATCAACAATTTGAAATGCAATCCCTAAATTTTTCCCATATTCTTTATATTTTTGACTGTCTAATCCTGCTAAAATAGCGCCACATTCAGCACTAGCAGCAATCAAAGATGCTGTTTTATCTTGGAGCATTTGAAAATATTTTGCTTTATCTGTGTTGAAACTTTCTGCCATAAAAACATCACTAATTTCTCCTCTTGAAAGCTCAATAACAGCATTAGAAATACTTTGGGCAATCCTAATGTCTAATTTTGTGAGTTCAAAAAATGCTTTAGCATAAAAAACATCTCCCAACATGATTGAGTTTTTATTCCCAAAAATCGCATTCACTGAAGGGTTTCCTCTGCGTATATCGGAAGCATCAATAACATCATCATGAAGCAAAGAAGCACTTTGAATCATCTCAATAATAGCGCATAAATCAATCAAAGCATGATGACTGGGGCAAATAGCTAAAACAAGCTTGCTTCTTAACATCTTGCCTGAAGTTATTTTGGAAGCAAGATGACTGATGTCCGGATGATGGAGTTCATCAATAAAGCTTTGTATTTTTTCTCGAATTTTTTCTAACATTCTTTCCCTCTAATTTTTTTGCAAAAATTGAGCATCCCCTGATATTCCCAACCACAACAAAGCTTGATTTGTCTTTTGATTATAATCTTTAAACGAAATAAATAAATAAGCGTTCCCAAGATGGGAGTCTCCTTTAAATAATTCAAGCTTAAAGGTATCTCTTTGATAATCTTGATACAAAATAAACTGATAAGGAAACTTATCGTAATTGAGATAAACCACAAGTCCATGATTTTTATACAATGTCCATCTCAAAGAAAGAGGTTTTTGAAGTTGATTTTGATAGATACTACCTTCATAAAGTTCATCTTTTTTGAGATAAATATCTTTATTCATTGTCCAAGTAGGCTCTTTTGCCAAAACAAAAACACTTAAAATAAATAAAAATAAAAATCTATTCATTTTCACTTAAGATTTTAGCCATAGATTCAATAGCGATATTATTTTTATGATGCTTTAGTTTTTGCTCTAATAGGGTATCTTCTTTAAGCCTGATATAAAATTCTCTTAATTTACCCTCCAACCCATGCTCTTCAAAAATAATTTCATAGATTGCTTGCATTTCAAGAATTTTTTCTAATTCATCAGCCGATAATTTTCTACTTGCATTAAAAACCACATCTTTCCACTTTTGGATAGGATCACCTTCCAAAACTTCCAATTCATCAAATTCTTCCCACATCATCACTCCTTTATTCTAGCTAAAACTGCTTCTTTATGGGCATCTAATCCTTCTATATGTGCCAATATAGCACACTCTTTACCTAATTCCATCATTGCTTGTTTTGAAAAACTAATAATAGAACTTTTTTTCATAAAATGCTCAACCCCCAAGGGAGAAAAAAATCTCGCGCCCCCACCGGTTGGTAATGTGTGATTAGGTCCTGCAAGATAATCTCCTATGGGTTCAGGAGTATTCTCACCCAAAAATATTGCCCCTGCATGCTTGATTTGGGGCAGTATTTCTAAAGGATTTTGCGTCAAAATCTCCAAATGCTCAAAAGCAAATGTATTGCTCAAAGCGATACATTCTTTTAAATCCTTAGCAACAATAATTACTCCGCGATTTTCAATGCTTGCTTTGGCAATTTTTTCACGCCCCAGCTTAGGAAGAATAGCATACAAATAATGAATTGTTTCTTGGGCTATTTTGTGGCTTGTTGTCAGCAAAATTGAGCTTGCCATCTCATCATGCTCAGCTTGAGAAAGCAAATCATGAGCAATGTAGCTTGGATTGCTAAATGCATCAGCAATAATTCCAATCTCACTAGGTCCGGCAATCATATCAATGGAGACTTCTCCAAAAACAAGCTTTTTTGCAGTAGCGACAAAAATATTTCCCGGTCCTGTAATTACATCAACTTTTTTAATCCCTTCTATTCCATAAGCCATCATTGCAATCCCGCTTGCCCCACCAACCTTGTAAATTTCTTGGATTTTGCATAAATGCGCTGCTGCCAGTAGAAGTTCATTGGGTTGGTTATGGGGAGTTGGAGTAGAGATGACAATCTCTTTGACACCGGCAACTATTGCAGGAATAGCATTCATCAATAAAGAGCTTGGATAAGCTGCCTTGCCACCGGGTATATAAAGCCCCGCTCTGTCCATGGGAGTAATTTTTTGCCCCAAAATAGTGCCATTTTCTTCAAAATCCAGCCAAGTTTTGGATTTTTGTTTTAAGTGGAAAGCATAAATTCTGTCATAAGCAGTATGCAAAGCTTGTTTGGTTGCTTTATCCAGATTTTCATAAGCTTGTTGAGAGATTTTTGGAGATATTTGAATATCTTGTATAGTTTGAGGATTCCAGCCATCAAACTTTCTAATATGTTCCAAGATGGCTTTTAAACCATTTTCAGATACCTCATCAAGCAATCCTTGAACTTTTTGAGTAACATTTCTTATATCAAGCTTGCCTCTATTGAGTAAGATCTTAAATTGCTCCTCAAAATCCAAATCAGCCGTATTGAATATTCTTATCATTAGCACACCCTATTTAAGCTTATTAGATTATTATAACACAATAAAAGTGATAACATATTACTAAATCAATCGCTACGGCTATGAAGTAAAAGCAAATTTTAGAGATTTTATAATTTTAAAAACAAGCCTAATGTTAGCAATGACCAACCTTGAGAAAAATAATTTTCATCATCTACGCTCCATTCATATTTTGTTCCAATATTGATTCCAAATTTGTCATAAAAATATGTCCAACCAAGAGAAACAAACGGATAAAAACTATTAAATTTTTGCTCAATATGAATGCCATGAATATCAAACCTTAGGTTAGAATAAATATCTGCTAATAACCCTCCGCTCACATAAAATCCCTTTGTAATCCCACGCTCAACCAAGAGTAGTAATTCTCCGCCTAACTTATGACTTCCGGCAGTAGCAGAACAATCCATACAAAGACCTATGTCTTTGAATTTGTATGAATCCCTCCAAGAACTGTAATAAGAAACATCAATCTTTTTTGTTATTAAGCTTGAGTAACTATACAAAGCATTGAATTGAAAGGCTAGCGATTCATTCAGACTTAGCATGTATCCAAGTTTCACATCAAGGCTTAGCCGGCTAGAATCATCTAAACCTTCCGGAACTCCCTCAATATAATTACCATAACCATAGGGTTTTAAAGAAATAGAAGGGATTTTGATGCCTCCATAATTAACTAACCTAGTCTCCAGACCAATCACAAGATAGTTTGAGAAAAAACCTTTAGCTTTATTTGAAGTTTTAGGGCTTTTTGAAGGAGGGTTATTTGCGTATTGATCTAATTCTTTTTTGTCAATTACCTTTGATATAATCGTTTCATTATCCCATACAACCAAACCTGTAGCAATATCTGTAAGTGTAAGCAAAAAGTAATAATCAAGCCTTTCTTTTTTACCTACATTTCTGCTGCGTTGAATGATTTTACCTGAAAGTGAGTAGTTTGGGGCAATAAGATTTCCTTTATTGACAATAGTTTTTTGATTGAATTCTTCATTATTTCTTATGTTTCTTGTGCTTTTTAATATCTCATCAGTACTCAAAGCATTCCCTGAAATTGCCGCGCTCAGGATAAAACCATCATTGCGGATTTTTGTTGCCAGTTTGCGGCTTAGGAGTTCTACATCAATATCGTCTTTTGTGTCATTGATAATATCGGATATAGCCAAAATTCTCTTATCTTCCGGGATTTTCTGCACAGATCTTGATTTGAGTAAAGATTTTGCATTTTTATCGACTACCTCTTGTATATCATGATAATCAATGCCAATTGAGGTGTAATTTTTTGAGTTATTGATATATTTTGGCGCACTTGCGCAACCAACAATAAAAAACAAACATAATGTAAGTGTAGTAAATATATTCTTGACGATAAGAATCCTTAAGTTTTTTAAATTTTTGGTAATTATAATATATTTTTTAAAAATTTAATAACTTTATAATATCATCAAGAAGAAATAAATAAAAGAAAAAATAGGGGAAAACCCCCATATAAATTAACCTAAATGTGCTTTTAGCATCCAAATAGATTTTTGTAATTGAGCGCTTTGCTCATCGGCATAAGCAGCTGTTACTTTGTCATTATCTTTGTCTGCAAGTTCAGAAAGTTTTTTAAATTCTTTTTCAAGATATTCATAATCAGCCAAAATACCCTTAAAAACATCACTTGATTTAAAATCACTTCGCGCTTCTTCTTTGACTTGGGCAATTTTTAAAGCTTCTGTAAGCGTAGTAACCGGCTTATCGCCCAGTTGGACAATTCTCTCTGCAAGATCATCAAACATATCAGCAAATTTTTCATAAATCTCTTCTGTTGCTTTGTGAGTGTGGTAAAAATCTGAACCCCTCACATTCCAATGAAAATTATGAATTTTCATAAAGAGCACAATAGAATCTGCCTGAAGTTGTTTGAGTAATTGAACGGTTTTCATTTTGGTATCCTTTTTAATGGAAAAATTTTATCCTTAGATAATATTGTCCATCATATAGCAACAGAGTAAATCAAAATCTAACCTAAACTAAATTTGGAATTTTAATTTCAAATACCTTATTCTTGCTTTCTAAAAGTTTGATGCTCCCGTTATGGGCTTCGACTATTTGTAATGATAAAGCAAGCCCAAGACCATTGCCTTTAAGTTTGGTTGTTTTGAAAGGCTCAAAAAGTAAATTTTTATTTTCTATACTTTTGCCATTATCTTGAATATAAAAAATAATTTCATCATTTAAAATTTTAGCTTTGATTTCAATTTCACCCTTTGAGACTTCCCCATCTTCAATAGCATCAATAGCGTTATAAACAAAATTTTGAAGCACAATCCCCATCAAATCTAAATCAAAAAATCCCCATTTATCCTCAAAATCAAATAAAAATTCTATAGATTTGCAATAGGTATATTGCTCTATGAGTTCTTCAAGGTCATTTTTTAATTCTGATAAATGATGTTTGGATTTATGGATATTAACACCCTTAGAAAACAACAAAGTAGCGCGGATAATACGCTCTACTCTCCAAAGAGATTTTTGTATCTCAAACACAATTGGTTTGGAAGCATTATCAACTCGTTTAAGCAATGTAGATGCCAAAAGAGAAATAGATCCTATGGGATTCCTGATTTCATGGGCAAGATGGGCGGATACTTGCCCCATAGAAGCCAGGCGTTCTTGCCTTTTTTGTAAAGTAATATCTGTAGCTGTAATAATTTGCTTATTCAAAATAGCATTATTTTGAAATAAAAATGTCTTTTCTTCGCTTTCTACCTCTCCGCTAAAGCTTATTTTCTTGGCTTCTTGAAAAACTTGTTCCATTTGATTAGCCAATGTATTTTTATAAAAAAAGCTCTCATTATTATTGATAACCCAAATTGCTTGAGGCAAGATTTCAATTACCCATTCATAAAGGGCTTTATAATCCTTAAATTCTTTTTCAATTTTATAACTTTGTAAAATAAATTCATTTAAAAGTGTTAAAAGCTCTTGCTTGTCTTGGAAATTAATCTTCTCAAGCAATTCTTTATTCATCACGCCTTCATCAGTATCTAACACTTCTTCCGGCCGGAGAGTATTTTTATCTTCGAATTTATTACTTGCCAACTTGTTGTTCTTTTAAGAAATTAAACAGCAACTCACTATAACCAAAACTCCCGCTTAATTCTTTAGACAAAACATCTTTATACATAGATTGATAGATTTCTGTTCCGGCTTGTTTGGGATAAAGAGGGTCATCAAGCTTGAGTGAAGTATCTAAAAAAAACTTCAATATGAGTGCCTCAAAAGCATTTGTTTGATCCTTGAGTTTTTTGTCATCTCCTTTAAGATTTTGATGGGTTATTTTATCTATTTGATAATTTGTATAAAGAGTTTTTGTATCTATTTTCATTTATATCACCTCAATTTCTGCGCTAATTGCCCCGCTTCTTTTGAGCGCTTCAAGTATAGAGATCATGCTTTTAGGGCTTGCCCCCATTTTTTGGAGTGCCTTTACTACACTTGAAATTGTCGTAGATTTACCATTTGAACTTAGGGTATTTTCTTTGGCATCAAAAGTAGTATCATCATCTAGTTTTTGGGCTTTTTCATCATTTAGGGGTTCTTTGGTGATTTTTATAGTAATATCCCCGCTACTCACCATTACCGGATGGACAATAATTCCTACGCCTGCAACAATTGTGCCTGATTTTTCATTAATAATGATTTTGTTTCTATTGGAATAATCTACATTCACCTCTTGGACCAAAGCCAAAAATTCTATCATACTAAGCTTCTCAGGTCGGACGATCTTAATCGTTCTGGGATCAATTGCCAAAGCAATATCTGAACCAAAAACATTATTGATAGCATTTTGAACTTTAATGGCATTTTGAAAATTAGACTCTTTCAAACTTAATGCCATTCCTGTTTTATCATAAATATCATAAGTTACTTCACGCTCTATAGTTGCGCCATTAACAATTGTCCCGGAAAGCGTATTTTGAGAACTCCCTAAGGCAATAGGACCTTGAGCAATCGCATAAATATTGCCATCTACTGCGCTTAATGGAGTCATCACCAATATACCTCCCTCAATAGATTTGGCATCTCCAATAGAAGAAATTTGTATATCAATCTTATCCCCTTGCCTTCCAAATGAAGGCAAAGATGCTGTAATCATCACAGCAGCAACATTCTTAGACTTAATATCCTCAGGAGAAATTTTTACATTCACACTCTCAAGCATATTAGCAATTGATTGCATGGTAAATTTTGAACTGGTTTTATCCCCTGTCCCATTAAGCCCGATGACTAATCCATAGCCAATCAGTTGATTATCTCTTACCCCAACAATATTAGCAATATCTCCTATTTTCTCTGCATATAAACTAACATGAAACAAACAAACAAACAAAGACAAAAGAGTGAATTTGCCTAAATTTTGTAAGACCATAATTTTCTCTCCTTAGAATAACTGCTTTTATCAAGCAAGAAACATTCCCTCATGATTAAAATTTTAAATCAAATGGGCAAAATTAATTACCAAGAAGCAAATTAAAATCTCAATTTTTAGGCTATAATTATGAGCTTTATTTTCCGGAGTATAGCGCAGCCTGATTAGCGCGCACCCTTGGGGTGGGTGAGGTCGTGGGTTTGAATCCCGCTACTCCGACCAGTTTTTATTTTTATCTGCATACAATTTTATCAACAAACATCATTCAATATTTCATTTGACTTAACCAACAAATATTATTCAGGATTTTGAAATGTAGTTTTTACAAAACAAAACTACAAGTATCAATAAGTTTTGAGGAATAGTTTCTTTAGAAATAACCTGAATTTACAAAATCTACCATCAAATTCTTAAAATTTTTTAATTAAGTAAATAAATAGTAAATATTTAATAAATAAAAAATCATTAACTTATTAAATATTTAATTAAATTTATTTATCTATAAACAATTATCTGTCTAAATAGATAATAAAAAATATCAATCTCAAAAAATATCCTTTTCAACAAATATATTTTTCAAAATTATTAGAGATGTAACCTATTTGAAATCTTAATACTATAATCCCATAAAATACGTATGAAACATAGTTTAATCTAATTTAATATCTCAAATTTTTATTATTTTATAGCCAATCATTATAAAAATAATGAGAATTTTTATTATTTATTAAGAAAAAATACATTACGATACAGCCTTATATAAACTTTTAAAAAGGAAAAAATATGTTTAATAAATTACTGAGTAATTTAAAAAATTTGCAGATAAAATTATTTATTCGAACAATGCTTTTTTATAAATGCCAAAAAGGGGTTACTGCTATCGAATATGCCCTTATTGCTGTTGCTATTTCATCCATGTTATTTATTGTTTTAGGAAGTGGGGGTGAAGATGGATTGATTGCAAAAATTAAAGAATCCTTCCGTTCCATTCAAGATGGATTGAGCATTAGCAATTCACAAGGGAATAATAAATAAATGCAAATCACAACCATTTTATGGTTTTTGGTTTCTGTATGGATTGTTTGCACAGATATATCTCATCGCCTAATTAGCAATATTCAAATTTTGAGTGTGATAATTTTAGGAATTTTATGTTTTTTTCAATATGGACTAGATATTAATACTTGGACATCTCTTGGTATTTTTCTGATAGGATTTTTATTATGGCATTTTGGATTTCTGGGGGCAGGAGATGTGAAACTTTTAAGCATACTAAGCTTAATAATGCCTTACCATCTGATTTTATCATTCTTATTTTTAACATCTCTTATAGGCGCAGGGATTGGAATTATTATCTGGATTTTATGGCATTTATTCGGGATAAATCGAACAGTCCCTTATGGAATAGCTATCATGAGCAGCTTTTTGTTGCTCTTTTTACCGAAAATGATTCAAAAAATTTAAACTAAGGTTTTTTTATGAATAGAAAAATAATGATTCTCATATCCATTATGATTTTATTGGTATCTGTATTGGGTCTCTTCATCACTCAAGGAGAATCTTCAAATAGTACCAAGCAAGATAACATTGAGCCTTCTAAACAAACTTTCAGTCTCTTAAGCGCTACAAAAAATCTCCATGCAGGAGAAATTATCAACCCCACAGACATAGCTACACAAACTATTGAAGATAAGGAAGATAAAATATGGGGAGATAAAATTGTAGATAAAAATAAAGATTTTATTTTGGATTCTATCTTGCTTAGAGACATTCCCAAAGGGGAAATAATTACTTATTCAGATATTGCTCGCCCCGGCAGCAAAGAATATGATCAACTAAAAGCCTCTCCAAGAAAAAGTTTATTTTCTTTTGGTTTTGATTTAAACCAAAGAGAATATGTTGTGTTACAAAAGCTTAAACCAAATGAATTTGTAGATATTTATTTCAAATATGAAACTAAAAATCCAAAAAATATTCCTGTTCTCCCTAAGCAATCTCAAAACCAACAATACTCATCTCAAGAAAATGCAAACAGCACCAATCTTGTGCTTGTCTTTCCTCATAAACGCGTGTTATTTTTAGAAAAAAAGTCTTCTCAAGAAAAATCAGATCTTCAAAACCTTCAAAAGACTCCACAAATAATGGCGCACCTTTACGCTGAACTCTCCCAAGAAGATATTAAAAAAGTTTATACAATAGAAGATCTGGGGTATTTTTTTATTCTTCCTTCAAGTCAAACAAGTCAAAAATCACAAAATTTTCTTGCAACAGATGATGTTTTAACAAAAGATTTTATCAAAGAACTTAAAGGAGGCATCGATGCGAAAAATGATTCTTTTTAGTTTTTATTTCATCATAATAGGGTGTCTTAGTATTTTGCAAGCCAATGAAATAGTAATGAAAAAAGGTGATTCCAGAATATTAAAAACAACATCAAACATCACCACAGTTTTCACATCCAATCCCAAAGTGATAGATTATAAAATTATTAACTCTCGCCAAATCATTATTTATGCTAATGATGATGGATTTGGAGATATCAAAATCTTTGGCAATACAGGCAAAAACAATAATGATATTTTATTGTCCCTACAAATATCTGTTGATCCTTTTGCAAAAAATTTAGAAAAAATCGCTAAATTAATTGAAAATAAAATTCCCGGATCTTCTATTAAAATTGATAAATTAGGTCTCCCCGGAGAACAAGGATATATTATTAGCGGGAGTGTTTTAGATGAAAGCAGTCGGGACACAGCTTTTAATATGGCAGCCCTTGCGCTGGGTTTGGAATTAAGAAAAAAAGAAAAAGATGCCACCTCTGCTGCCAGGACTTCTCAACGAACTACAAATGACGGCGGGCAACAAGATAATTCTCTTGATTTTTTAGCCAGGTTTGAAACAGATTCTTTGATTGACAAACTCCAAATCCAACTCCCCAGACAAGTAAATGTGAAGCTTTTGGTTGCAGATGTAGAAAAGAATATGACTACAAAATTAGGATTAGATTTTAATGGAGGATCTTTGATTATCCCCCTTGTTGCGCAAGGAATCTATCAGGGTTTTTCTCAATTAAACCTAGCCACTATTATAGATGCCCTCAAAGATGAGCAAATAGCCAAAATTTTAGCCCAACCCAATCTCTCTGTTTTGAGTGGAGAAAATGCAGAATTTAGCGTTACAGGACAATATACTCCTATCACAAATACTGTTACATTCGGGGGACAACCTATCAGCTCCCCGGGAGCAGCTAAAGATTATGGAATTTCACTCACCATCCAACCAAAAGTAGAAAGTAGCGACAAAATTACTGTGCGTATTTCTCAAGAAGTTAGCAATATACAAAGTATTATCGAAAAAAATGGCGCGAGCGCAGCCAATCTCAAAAAAAGACGTGCCGAAAGTGTCATACAAGTAGCTGATGGCGAAAGCTTTGTCATTGGAGGTTTGTTAGATGAAAGAGATAATGAAAACATCAAGTCTGTACCATTTTTGGGAGATATACCTGTTTTGGGAGCGTTATTTCGCAAAACCAATATCACTCGCTCAAAGGCTGAGCTTATTATTGTTGCCACTGTGAGTTTAGCTCGCCCTGCTGTTGGGGATATTGCTATACCAACTTATCAAACTCGTAATGTCATAGAGTCTTTTTTCAATCTCCCTTACAAAAAGTTTGAAAACGATCGCGGAGAAATAGAAGCATTTTTTCAAAATGTAGGGTTTATGCAATAAAGGAAAAAATATGCAATTATCATTTTTAAAAAATAAAACACACAAAAATCAAGAAACTTTTATTCTGATTGTTTCTGAAAGTCTCAAACATTTAGACAATATTTATGAATATTTATGCCTCAAAGGGATTGATAATTCCAAAAAATTACATAAAAATCCCCTGGAAATACAACCTTGTGAAATTAAGTGGCATTTACAAGCGGTCATTTTAGATGCGCTCAATGTTAAAGATACTCAAGAATATTGCGACTTTATTGCAAAAATTTTTCCCAAAAATATCCCCTGTATTGTCCTGGCTAATAATGATTCCATCAAAATTTCTCAAGAATTTTTGTCCGAAGGAATTTTCTATCTTGATAGACAAACTCAAAGCGATCAAATTTATGAAAAAATCTTTAGTTTTGAAGAAAATATACAAAATAAAAAATCTATCAAAATAAGTATTTTAGGTGCTAAAGGGGGGGTTGGAAATTCCTTTATAAGCTATCATTTAGCTTGCATGATTTACCAAAGATATCTCTCATGTGTCCTGAATGTACAAGGATCGGAGAGTTCTTTTAATCTGGATTTCATCTCCGGAAAAATATTTGAAAAAGAATATTATCATAACAATGAAGTCTGTCTCTTTAGAGAAACCAAAGAAGATGCTTATAATTACCACAACCCTAAGCATGCTAAATTTAATTTCATACTTTATGATCACTCCATACAAAGTCTCCAAAAAGAAAGTATCGAAACAATCCTTAATGAATCAGACACTGTTGTTCTTCTGATTAATTATGAGCTTGATTGCTTGAGAAAAGCCAAAGAAACATTGCGTATTAATGAATTTTTATTGAGTGTCAATCAGGGAGCAAAAAAGATTTATATTTGTGTCAATCAGGGAATACCCCATATAAAATCTACTCTTTGTATCTCTGATTTAGAAGAAATTATTGGGGCATCTATTGACTCTGTTATCCCTTATCAACCTATAGACAAAAGCGCACCAACCACAATCCCCAAAGGAAAAACCAACAAAGCCTTAGAACTCTTGGTTGATAAATTAACAGGGACAATATCTAAAAGGAAACGAAAATGGATTTAAGCATGGTTGCCAGAGAAAAACAAAACGCTTCTGTTCTTTTCATTCGTGAAAAAGTATTCGCAGAAATTGATATTGAAAAAATCGAACAACTTATGGATAACCACCATATATTTTTAAAAGAGATTTTAAAAGTTATCCAAAAAGTTGCCACACAAAACAAAAAATATCTTTCTAAATACGAACTCCAAATGATGGGAGAAATTATTGCTGATGAGATTATGGGGTTAGGACCTTTGAGAATTCTTATGGAAGATGAGGAAGTCAGCGATATTCTGGTTAATGGCGCAGATAATATCTACATTGAAAAAAATGGAAAACTGGAAAAAACAACTCGACATTTTATTGATAACAATCAACTCACTGATATTGCTAAAAGACTGGTAGCCAAAATGGGTAGAAGAATTGATGATGCCCAACCTTTAGTAGATGCCAGACTCCCTGATGGCAGTCGTCTTAATGTAGTCATCAATCCCATAGCACTTGATGGCACTTCTATTTCTATCCGTAAATTCAACAAAACTTCCAAAACACTTCAAGAGCTTGCCAAATATGGCTCCATGAGTTCTCATATTGCAAGTACTCTAGCAATCGCTTCAAAATCTCGGTGCAATATAATTGTCTCAGGGGGCACCGGTTCGGGCAAAACAACACTCCTTAATGCCCTCTCTCATCATATTTCTGATGATGAGAGGATCATCACTTTAGAAGATGCTGCCGAACTCAAACTCCAACAACCTCACATAGTCAGAATGGAGACAAGAATGGCAGGAGTAGAAAATAGCGGGCAAGTCAGCATGCGTATGCTAGTTATCAATGCCCTGAGAATGCGTCCGGATCGAATTATTGTTGGGGAATGTCGCGGAGGAGAAGCCTTTGAAATGCTTCAAGCTATGAATACAGGGCATGATGGATCTATGACCACATTGCATGCCAATAGCCCTTTTGATGCGATGTCCAGACTAGAAAATCTTGTGATGATGGCAGGTTTTAACCTCCCTATTGAAGCCATTAGACACAACATTGCTTCAGCCATTAATATCATTGTCCAAATCGCTCGTCTTAATGATGGGAGTAGAAAAGTAATCAAAATATCAGAACTTACAGGCATAGAAAATACTCAAATCAAACTTCATGATATTTTTGATTTTCAAATCAATCCTAAGCGAGACCAACAAGGAAAAATACAAGGACACTATGTTTTTAAGGGCTTACCCAAAAATTCCATTTTGGAAAAAAATGCAATGATGTTTGATATTTATCCGCTTTTGGAAAAAATAATCCGTGAAGCGCAGGAGGGGATTTGATGATAATATTTTTTATTTTTACAATCCTTAGTGGAACAATTTTTCTTATCTACTCTATTTATTCAATTTGGATACTCAAAAATACTCAAAAATTTATGGAACTCATTGATATTTCTTATCCAAATCTCAAAGACAAAGAACAAAAAGCCTCTTTATTCCAAATCCTTATGCAGAAATTGATTTGGCATTTTCGCAACGTCTATGATCCTCAAAAAGGCATTATTCTTAAAGGATTCTTAACAACGTTTATTTCCATGCTTATATTGGTGGGATTAAACCGGATTTTTTTACAATTTAATATTTTTTTAGTTATTTTAATAGCTATATTTTTTGGCGCTTATTTGGCTAATGTTTTGTATATGAGAGCCATCAAAAATGAATTTGAAAAAAATTTCCCTCAAGCCCTTATTGTTATCTCAGGAGCTATTTCTTCAGGGAATAATATCACCCAAGCCTTGCAAGATTGCGCCGGTAGCATGGAGGGGATTTTGGCAAATGAGTTCAAAATTATCGTCCGCAGTCTTAATATGGGCGATGATCCTACCAAAGTTTTCGGGCAATCCTATCAAAGACTCCCTTTTGAAAATTATTATTTTTTCCTTACTTCCCTTTTAGTAAGTATCAAAAGCGGGGCAAGGATCAAAGAAGTTCTCTCAAGATTATCTACAGCCACCACAAAAGCCAAGTCAATGGAAAAAAAGAAAAATGCCATGACCTCAGAAGTGCGGATGAGTTCAAAGATTACAGCAGCTATCCCTTTTGCTTTTTTGATTTTAATGAAATTCATCAGTCCGGATAATTTTGACTATATTATGCACGACCCGCAAGGAAGATATATTCTTTATTATTTTCTAATCAGTGAGGGGATTGGCATGGGAATTATTTTATTTTTGATGAGGAAATTATCATGAATACATTTTATTTATTTTCTTTGATCTTTGGATTTTTTATCCTCATTTCTTCGACAATCAAAAACTCAAAAATTAAAAAATTAACTCATTTACTTGAAGAAACAAACCAACAAAATGATATTTTTATCAAAACTTCTCAAAAAGACAAAGCCCAAGAAATTCTTGAAAAATCAGACACTCTCTTAAAAAATATTCGCCTTTATGATGAAAATATTATTCTCAAAATCTTGTGCGCATTTGGAGTATTTATATTTTTTTATTTTATTAATCTTATTTTTTCACTCCAAATTTCCCAAGCATTTCTTGGAATCATAGGTATTTTTTCCATACTCATAAGCTTTTTGCTACCTTCTTATCTGCAAAAATTCATTGTCGAATCCAGAATACAAAAGATTAGCAAAAATATTCCCATGTTTGTGGATTTATTGGCAATTTGTGTGCAATCAGGAATGAACATTGAAGGGGCTATCAAATTTTTGGAAGGGAGTATTTCTCAAATCAACAAAGGATTCGCTCCTTTTTTGAATCGCATTATACTTAAAAGTGAAATTAGCGGATTGCAAACAGCTATTGACGATCTCCAAAAAGAACTCCCAAGCACTGAAATTAGTATGATGTGTACAACCCTCAAACAAAGTCTCAAATATGGGAGCGCTATTTATGAAACTCTCATGCATCTCTCAATGGAAATTCGAGAGCTTGAATTGTTAAAAACCGAAGAGGCTATTGGAAAACTATCTGCGAAGATGAGTATTCCTTTGATTTTATTTTTCATGTTCCCGGTCATCATTATTATTGCTGCACCGGGGGTTATGAAAGTTTTGGAAGGATTTTAATGAAAAATTTAATAAAAAAGAAAATTTTATTTTTTGCATTCTCGGTAATTTTGCCATTAATACTATCAGGTTGTTTTTCTAAAAATCAAGACTTTTTTGGTGATGAAGTCTATAGAGAACGTGTTTTACTTGCAGCCAAAAACTATAAAGACCTCATCAAAATGTTTAAACAAAAATTAGAAAAAAAAGACACCCCCCAAACCCGGATAAAACTTGCT
Organism: Helicobacter sp. 11S03491-1; assembly: GCF_002272835.1. Lineage (NCBI taxonomy): Bacteria > Pseudomonadati > Campylobacterota > Epsilonproteobacteria > Campylobacterales > Helicobacteraceae > Helicobacter > Helicobacter sp. 11S03491-1. The sequence goes on along the minus strand of NZ_MLAO01000002.1, from coordinate 90,088 downwards.
CAGTATTATTTCAAATCTAAAGATTATAATTCTGTATTTTATTACCTCAGACCCTTGATAAAAGATAAAAAATCTACGCAAGCGACTATGCTTTGGGCACAAACGCTCCAAACAACCAACAAATACCAAGATGCCCTAGCCATACTTGATGATCTTATCAAAACAGATAAAAATATTCCCCAAGCCTACAATCTTAGAGGTATTATCTATGCCTCTGAGAAAAAATTTGATTTGGCAAAAAAAGATTTTCTTGATGCAAAAAAACTCTTTTTAAGCGACATGATTATCAATACCAATCTAGGCATGATTGAAATCTTGCAACAAAACTATGCAGAAGCTATCAACTATCTGATGCCCCTTTATATGCGTGGGTATAAAGATCCAAAAATTCTAAATAACCTTATCCTTGCCCTTGTAAAATCTGACAAGCTAAATGCTGCTTTAGAAATTGTTCAAAAAGAAAATCTATCCAAATCCCCCAGAAAATTTCTCCGCAACCTCCAAAAAATAAAAGCCAACTCTAATGAAAAAAAATCTCTTTAAAATTTTTCTCAAGAAAGAAGAAGGGGTGGCTACCCTTGAATTTGCTTTTTTATTTTTGCCCTTTTTCTTGCTTATCATGATGCTTTTAGAATCCCTAGTGCTTATTTATCAACTAAGCATGATTGATTACATCACAACAAGTGCAGGCAAATACGCCTCTGCCACAGAACCCAAACTTGGTTATAAAGAAAAATTTCAAGAATATATCCAACAACATAAAAATAGCTTGCTTTTATTTACAGACGTTAAAAATTCCCTCAAACCCACGCTTATATTTTGCCGCTCCCTTGAAGAACTTCAAGACAACAATTGCACCGGAAGTGAATTAGAAAACCAACTCATTGTCTATACTTTGGAGTACAAAATCCGGCCTATTTTTAAGATTTTACGTGTAATTCCCAATACAGAAAATACCACATCTAAAGTAGTTTATTACAGCGAACATACCCAATATCGCCCTACCCCAAAAAATGAAAAAAACAAACAAAATGAAAAAACAAAAACCGATATTCAATAATTTTATCACTCAAACACAAGGCTCTATTAGCATTGAAGCATCCATTATATTTGGTTTGTTGATTCTTTTGATTGTCCTTGTTGGAGATATAGGCAAAGCCCTTCTTAATCAAGGCAAACTGGATCGTCTTAGCTACTCCCTAGTCTCTATCATTAGAGAGAGAACCCTTTATGATTATTCCCAACAAATCACTTCCCAAGAGGCTTCCGGACTTTATAAAATCTTACAAAATCTCCAAAAAGACTTTATCGCCAAAAATAGTTCAATTTCTATGAAAGTAGAAGCATTGTATTTTACTTCCAACACTACTACTCCCACTCCTGAACGGACAATGAGTTATGACTTTGGGGATTTTGCATGTGATCCCTCTGTTAGCCTGCAAGATTATGCTCATTTAAGCGTAAAAACTTCTGAGCAAAAATATGCCACACTTTTTAGAGTGAGTGTTTGCCTTCACCAAAAAAGTAGTTTTGCGCCTATAAAAAACCTTATCTCAAAATTCATCCCCCTCCAATCTTCAAGTATTGCTCCGGAAAGATAATAGGAAATATATATGAAAAAAATCATTAATCTTTTGAAACAACAAGATGGGATTATTGCTTTGAGTGTTGCTATTCTTGCTCCTATTATTATTGGGCTTTTAGTTATTGGCTTTGATACTTCAAATTTACTCAATCATCAAGCAAGGTTATCAGATGCCTTAAGAGAAGCATCTTTAGGAGCAAGCACCCTAAAAAATGACGCAGAAAAAAGACAATATATACAAAGCTATCTCAAGGCTTATTTTCATGACAAAAATCTCAAATTTTCAAACATCAAAAATACTGCCCAAACCTTAAAAAAAATCAAAGATCAAAAAACCCAAGAAGAAGAAAATGCAGAAATCATCAATTCTTATGCAGATTTATCTATTCCCGGATGGTTTAGAAAATTTATAGACAAACAAAATCAAAATTTTGCCCAAGCAAAAATCTCTGTAAAATCTCCTAATGCCCATATCGATACGGATTATTTATTTGTTTTGGATTTTTCTGAATCTATGAGCAGAGACTTTGTTACAAAAATTTCTCATATTGGCTTTTGCACTCCAAATGATCCTGAATATGATGAAATTGTTTGCACCAGATTAAAAAATAGTTCTAATCGTGCAGAAGTTATGCAAGCTGTTATTTATAAAATTATCAAAACAATCAATTCTAATCCCAATAGCCAATCTCAACTGGGATTCTTGCCATTTTATGCAGGTACTCAAATCCAAAAAAATACTCATTATGACATTAATTTGGGAGATAAGCCTATTTCAAGAGACACAACTTCTTCTTACTATGTCTTACAAGTAACTTTCAAACCCCAATACAGACTTTCTGATTATGATTTTTGGTCAGGAATAATGACTTCTGTATGGGCACAAAATGACACAAATCTCACTTTTGAAAAACTCCCTTATTCTATAAATCCGGAAAAACAAAAAGCCCTGAATTTTTTCCATGCTTTTAGCAACCCTCAGAGTAATCTCATCTCCAATATTGAAACTAACCTGCCTCAAATGATTGATTATGAAGCCACACTTGAAAACATGTTTGATCCATTAAAAATTTTCAGTTTCAGATTCTATAATTTTACTGACACCAACCCTCTTATCCCAAACTCCAGAAGAAACGGAGTTGCTTATGATTTTTACGGGAAAAAAGATCAAATCAGCCACAAATCAATGCGATCTTTAGACATGAAATTTTATGAAGAAGATTTTCAGCCCATAAGCGATCCCAAAAATTTCAAAATTCTAAATGAAAAACCCTTTGATGCTTCTATAAAGGGAGGGAAACTAACCCTTGTAACTACAGCAATTTTACGTGGAAGCGCCATGCTTACCAAAGGCAAAAATAAAAAACGCATCATGATTATTGTTACAGATGGCATTGATGGAGAAGCTCTAGGAAAAGGAACTTATGAAGAAAGACTCGCTCATATGGAAGATAGGCTTTTTTCAATGGGAATGTGCAAGAGAATCAAAGATAATTTTAAGGCAAAAGGGGTAGAAACAGATATTTTCTTCATTAATATCGCCAAAAAAATTCAATCCCAAAATACTCTGCAAACATGGCAAAAATGCGCCGGGCAAGATAATGCACAATCTGTAGAAAATATTGATGAGTTTCTTCATGTTCTTAAAAGTTTTATTTTTGGAAATAAATTAGGGAAATTTGTAGAAAATTATTAAATAATTTTACTATATATGCAAAAAATAAACTTCAGGTTTTTTTTATGGAATCTATCTAATAATAATTCTCATTTTATATATAAGGATATACTTATGCGTTCTATTTCATTTATAAGAATTATTCTAATAATTAACTCTATTATATTATCAGCTTATGGTGATACTCAACCGACATCCTCTGTGGATATTTGCGCTTCCAGCAAATCCGGCTATTGCAATCAGGTCAAAGAATTTGGTTATGCAGATAAAGCGAGCGGTTATGAAAAAATATTTGTTGATTCCGGAAAAAATGGGACACTCTCCATACCCTCTATTTCCACAACTTTGCATGTTTATACATTCCCAACACAAGATGGATCTATCCCTAAAAGTTCTCTAGAAATCACTAATGATAGGATTCAAATCTCACATTCAAGTAACAAGCTTTATGAAACTAATGTTGTAGGTCCTTACTCTGAACTTACCCTAAAGTCTAAGCCCAATACCACCAATTCTATCCGAGATATCAGCATAGGGATTCTATCAAGATACCAATCTCCTTTGGCTCTAAATCTTGCTAATCAATATCTTCAAGCTGCAAAATTAACTCTTGAAGTCAAAGCCGACTCTTCTGCGCCTGTCTCCGATAGCGCAGAAAACTCGGAGTTTAAGATTCAAGGACGTCTGTATATAGGCAATGGTTCCACACTATCCCTAATTACCGATCATAAGCTTACCTTCTCTGCCAAAATGAAAAGCGAAATTGCCTATCCAAAGACAAAATACTATTTTGATAATGAATATTCAAACAAAAACTACCCTTCAAGTTTTTATCAAAGCTATGATGATTTTAAAATTTTACAAGAACAAGTGGGTCTCATCGCTCAAAATACAACCCTGAATTTTCAAAATAAATCCTTTATTAATATTGGAGAACTCTATATCAGTCAAGGGGCATCAAAGGCAAATATTGTCGTAGAAACTCCTGCTGATGAAACTGAGAGTATCGTTTATAATTTTTCTAACGGAGATACCCTCAAAAGAGCAACACTTTTAGAACACAACGCACAAAATATGATCAAGGCTATTAACAACCCTTTAGAAAAAAATGCATTAGGGTTTCAAAATTTCTTCACAGATGCCTCTACATGGAGAGAAGGCAGGATTTCTGTATTTGATTACGGCAAGCTTAGCATCACCGGGAATGTCCATAATCACCAAAACGGCACAATTATTTTGATCGATGGGGGAATCTTACAAATCAATGGAAATTTTAAAAATGAAGGCTGGATATTCTCAGGGGCAATAGATTCTAATGACTTTGGCTACATCTCTGTAAGCAAAAAAGGTATCCTTACAGATAAGTCTCAAATAGGGTTAATTGCCAACAAAGATAACTCTATTATGAACAATAGAGCTTACTTGATTCTCAGAACTCAAGAAGGCATTAGCTTCACTCAATCTGAAACTCCTCCACAACCCTCAGTATCAAACGATCAAGACTCCTCTAGCCCGGAAGTAAGTCCATCACCCACAACCACCCCACCTCTTTTGCCAACAGACAATATCCATCTCTTTGGAGCGACCAAAATAAATGGATCGCTTGCCCAATTTGATCAAGACTACACAAATAATAATCTCAAATTTGAAGCAAAGCTTGAAAATGAAAATAAAGATCTCTATATCCTTGTGAGACCCTCTGAAACAAGCAAGCAAAAAAGTGTGGAAACTCTGATGAATGAGGCTAAATCTGCTCTCTTATCACAAGAAAAAATCACTCAATTGCAACAGAAGTTTGCCGGCGCCAAAGTTGCCCTTACCAAAGCCCAACAAGCTCTAAGTATTCATGATGGGGAACTTCAAGAATACAAACAGCTCCTTGGAGAAGAATTTTTCAAAGAAAAAAATGCCGCCATTGATGCAAAAATCGCACTGTTAAAATCTCAAGAAGCAGAGCTAAAAATCAAAAATGACACAAAAATAGCCCAAAGAGATGCCGAATTGAACGCAACCACCGATGCAGCTGAAAAAAGCAAAATCAGAACAAAATATTACAATGATGAAGATATTAAAAATTATGAGGATAAAAAACGAGAACTCCAAAATATTCAATGGCTTCAAGATGATCTAAAAGGCGCCTTACCCAAAGCAGAAGATAAAGAAAAGCAAAATCAAAAACTTGCCAAGCTGGAAGAATTCAATGCTACTTTTAAAGCAAGTGAAGTTTATAAAACGCTTTTAAACACCCGATTAGAAAAACAAAAAACCTACAAGCAAGAAGGGCTTGCCCTTCTCAAGGGTATTGTTGATGAACTCAAAAACAAGACCTTATCCCAACAAAATTTCCCCTCAATGACTTCAGGGGAATACAGCGAACTCAAAAATAAATATACACATAAACTTCAAGAAATCAATCAAAAAATGGCTGCTTTGAGTACCGATGATCCTGATGAAATCCAACAACTCAATCAACTCTTAGATGAAGCCCTCATTCTCAACAGCCAAAAAACAAAAATGATTTTAAATATTCTCAATAAATCCGGTATTCAAGGACTTTCTGCTAATGAACTAAGCACCCTGAATGCTCTGAAAAATATTTCTGATGACTTGGCTACCTATATCATTACGCACGCCAATAATGACGTAGCACTCACCCAATTAACCCAAGAAGCCAAGAATGACAGGGATCATCTGAGCAAACAAACTCAGAACAACTCCATATCCAAGACCATCAATCTTATCTCCTCCACTCTATCTCAAAATAGACTTACAAACCTTTCTAATCCTTTTAACCCTACCTCATCTTTTGCCAAAATGATTCAAAAAATCTCAAAAAATAAATATGCCCAAGATCAAAGCATTCAAACCGATGCTGTCGATAGCTTTCTGTCCCTCCAAGAACCGGATACCCTAGAGGAAGAAAATAATATGGATTTATGGGGCAGTCTCATCGGGGCTTATGCAAACGCAAGTGGAAATGCCATGATTTATGGGGGCACCATAGGCTATGATAGCCTGATCACAGAATCAGCGATTTTGGGCGTATATGGGAGCTATGCTTATGCTAAAAGCAACAATCAAGGAGATATAAAAACCCAATCCCACAATGCCCAACTGGGCATTTATTCCAGAATATTTTCACACCATTCAGAGTTTGATATTTTTGTTTCCCATAATATGGGGTTTGTCAATCAAGACAGAGTCATGACTATCCTTGATCTAAACTCTTTGCAAACCTCAAACTACATCAACCATTCCACTCAAGCAGGTCTCAATTATGGGTATGTATTTGGTATCCAAGCAGAAAAAACAAATTTCTATATCAAACCCCAACTGGGTATTAGCGCTTTGTATAATATTCAAGGAAACTACAAAGAAAAGGGCTTAGCCTTTGAAGTCAAAGGTTCATCAAATTTTATTTTAAATACCGCCTTAGCTTTGGAATTTAGAAAATATTTTAAAAATGGGGGCTATTTTTATATTATCCCCGGACTTGATTACATGGCCTATAACAGCCAAAAAAACATCACTTATATTATGGGAGGTATAGAGATCAAAAGCCCGCTTAACTCTGGAGGCAAGCTCTACTATAGCACCCTTGCAGGTGCAGAATTCAAATTTAGCGCCCATATTTTTGGCTTTGGCTCTCTGGGCATAAAAATAGCCGGCAATGAACAATACTATAACGGACAAGCAGGGATGAGATATAAATTCTAATCCCTGCCTTGTTTGTGTAGATGCAATATTTATTTATTTTTATAGAAATAAACTTTTATGATAAGACGATAGAATTTTTTTAGTTAATATTGAATAATTTTAATATCTTTCTATCAATAAATTTTATCTTTAAGGTTTTTTTTATTAATTTTAGATATAATAGCACACTTTTTCAGAAAGACTCCACTTACTTGCAACATATAAATTCAATAAAAAGGATTTAATATGAGAGCAAGAAAGACAAAATCTGTTTCTTTACTATTGGCAAGTGTATTGTTGGGAGGGGGGTTCTTAGATTTAAGCGCGAAGACATTTACCATGCCCAATGAGATAGATATTCCTAATGAATTACTAAAACCTCATGACCCAATCAATGATCCCGCCATGACTTTTACCGGTGCTCAGATCGCCAGTCTCCAACACGGCTATAGCCAATCTAATACCAAACCTGCCGATATAGTATTTATGGATAATGGAGATGGCAACTACATTTATTATGATAATGGAAATGGCAACTACACTTCAAATCTCTCTGCGGAACAAATTGCCACAATACTTGCTAATGGAGTAGCACATGGTAATTATAGTAATATTAGCAGTGTAGCAGGCACCAAGCCAATAAATAATGATGATATAAGCTATATAATAAATGGCATAGGGAGTGTAGGCATAGGCAATAAGCCCACAAGTAATACACAGACAAGCAGTAATAATACGCAAGCAAGCAGTAATATAGCAGATTACGCAAACAACACTGAATGGGTTCCTTTATCCTACTATTACAGTCAAGTTGCCGCATACGAGAAACAATTGTTACTCCTAAGACAAGAAAAAGATAAGCTTCTTCAAAATCAAGGAGATATTGTTGATTATCAAAACAAAGTCTCTCGGCTCACCCAAAAAATTGTTGATCTCACCAATCAAAAGATAGAATTAACCAAACAAATCACAAAGAATACTTCTGATATGACAGCATACCAAAATCAAATCAGAGGTCTTGAGAACAACATTGCCAATCTCAATAAAGAAAAAACAAACCTCACCAAGCAACTCGATGATCTTAAAAAACAAGGAGTAAGCCAAACAAGCCAACAAGTCAGCGATCTAAATAAGCAAATTGCGACTCTCAACAGTCAAATTACCCAACTCACCACAGACAAAAATTTTTGGGAACATAGATGGAACAAAGATCACACTTGGTGGGTTAATAAAAGGCAATATTTTGAAAATGAATTGAAAAACAAAGACTCTCAAATTGGCACTCTTACTACTGAAAAAACCAGGCTAACCAAGCAACTCGATGATCTTAAAAAACAAGGAGTAAGCCAAACAAGCCAACAAGTCAGCGATCTAAATAAGCAAATTGCGACTCTCAACAGTCAAATTACCCAACTCAACAAAGACAAAACAAATCTCAATAATGAGAAAAACACTCTCCAAAATCAAATCACCCAAAAAGATGCAAAGATTGCTTCTCAAACCACAAGAATCACCACTCTCACTAATGAGAAAAACACTTTGAATGCCCAAATTGCCCAACTGGAAAAGACCAATGCCGAGCTGGATAAAGTCAATAAAGATAGAGGTGAAGGGGTCATGAATTTTTCTATTCAAAATTTACAACTCAAAGATGACAAGAAAAAGCTGGATCAACAAATCAGCGCTCTTAATAGCCAAATTGCCAATAAAGACAAGCAGCTTGCCAATCTCACCAAGCAACTTGCCAATCTCAACACAAGCGCAGGATCAACAACTCCAAGCACTTCGACAGGATCGACGACTGCAACAAGCACAACTCCAATAGGATCGACAAGTACAGTTTCGACAAACTCAAGTACTTCCACAAGCACAACAGGATCTGACAGTTTCCAAGAAAGCCTGGACAATCTAAAATACATAGGCTCTCAAATTGCAAATTTCAAAACTCAGATTGCCCAACTCACTCAAGACAAAGCAGATCTCATGGCACAACAAGTCCAACTCACCAAAGACAAATTAGATCTCATCACACAACAAAATCAACTTACCAAAGATAAAGAATTTTGGGAAAATAGATGGAATAAAGATCACGATTGGTGGACTCAAAGGAGAAAATATTTTTGGGATGAATTGAAGAAAAAAGATGCTCAAATCGCTCAAAAAGATGCAAAGATTGCCGAACAAACTAGCCAAATCGCTGCCCTTAATAGTGAAAAAGCCAAACTTGATGAGCAAATCAAGCAATTTACCGATCAAGTAGCCACTTCTACAGATACAGCCAAGCTTCAAGCTCAAATCAATGCTTTGGTTACTCAAAAAACAGCTCTGGATGCTCAAATCAAAACACTCACAACAGATAAAGCCACTCTCACCAGTGAGAAAAATACTCTAATTTCTCAAAAAACAGCCTTGGATAATCAAGTCAAGACACTTCAGGCAGATAAGACCAATCTCACCAATGAGAAAAATACTTTGAGTGCTCAAGTTAGCGATCTAACCACTGCTAAAGCTGCGCTCAGTCTTGAATTAGCCGGTCTCAAAGAACAAATTGCTGCCAGGGAAAAAACCAATGCTGAACAAGCTAGCCAAATCGCTGCCCTTAATAGTGAAAAAGACAATCTGACTAAGCAACTTGCTGATCTCAACAAAAAAACTACGGAAGCAGGATCAACAACTCAAGCTCAAATAGCCAGTGTCAATGTTCTCAAAGCTCAAATCACAAATCTTGATAAGAAGATTACCCAACTCAATAATGCAAAAACAGCTGTTGCTAATGAGAAAGCCATTCTTCAAAATAAATACAACCAAGATATGCAAACATTGTCTGAGAAAAGCAAAAAAGAAGCGGCAAAATTAGCCCAACTCAAAGATCAATATGACAAACAAGCCAAAGAACTTGCCAAAAAACAAGCAGAGAAGGCTGAGGCTGAGAAAATAGCTGTCCAACAAGTAGAGAAAAAAGTTACAACCACTTCAGCTACAAACAAACAAGATGAACTCTCTCAAATCAGTGCCTTTAGCTCCGGTGGGCAACAAATTCAATTCACTTCTGCCCTTTCAACCAACTCAAGAATGGCTAAACTTTCTAACCCTTATAATCAAAACATGGGCTTTGCTCAATTTATTAATGCCATCTCCAAAGAAAAGCTTGCCTCTACAAAAAGTCTGACTCCTGAAATCTTAGGTTATGAGAAACTTCGCTGGTCTCAAACCAATAATCTTTGGGCAAATATAGGCACAGTAGCAGGTTCTGTAGGTCATGTAAATAGTTTTGCAAGCTCTGTGAGTGCAGGTTATGACGTATTTGTAGGGAGTGCTTTGTTGGGATTATATGGCAGTTATGCTCATTCTAACAGCGCTCTTTCAGATCATACCAAATCCTCTTCTGACAACTTTGATGTAGGGGTTTATGCCAGGATTTATTCAGGCAATCATGAGGTAGATATTAATATTGGAGAAGTTATAGCAACCAATACATTGGGCATGACAGATACCCTACTTAATGATAATTCTTTCTCAGGAAAATTCAATGCCTACACAACCCATGCTAATTTCACTTATGGTTATGTATTTGGTCTTAGTTCAGATGCTTTCCTCAAGCCTTATATAGGTATCGGGTATAATTATGGAGATAATAAAGGCTTTTATGCAGCAAGTTCTAAGTATTCTTTGAGTTTTGATCCTTTTAAATCCCATTTTGGTGATTTACAAGTTGGTTTAGAGCTTCGTAAATACTTCAATGAAAAATCTTACTTCTTCCTCAACCCTGCTTATTATCAAGGCTATGTCTTTGAGAATAATCAAAAAATCACTGCTAAAGATGCCGGTGGCAATCCCCTAGATACAGGTAATAACAAAATAAATCCTCTGGATAGCGCTTTCATGTTCCAAATGGGTGGGGAATGGGAAGCCATCAATAATTTATTTGTCAATATCAGCATGGGAGCTAAACTAGGAAATGCTTCTCAGTATGGCGCTCTCACACTAGGAGGCAGATGGATATTTTAATACAAAATAATAATAGGGGCGTATTCCAATAAAGTTTGCATAATAACTTTATTGGATTTAATCCAATCAAAGGGATATACCCCCTTCATAAAACAGATAGATACAACCAAATCCGGTATCAAAGCCTTTGGTAATAACTTTACAAAACAAAATCCAATGGGATACTCTAAAAATCATTAGAGATCCCCGTATTTTTATTAGAATTATTTTTTGATATTTAATTTAGAGTATATAGTTGTAAATTAGCATGATTTTATTTTTGATAAATTTTATCTATAAACTAAATTTATAATAATATAAATATTCAAAAATAATATAGATTCTTCTATAAAGAAACTAATAAAACACAAGTATAAGGAGCTTATCATGAGAAATAGATTTTATTTCTTAAATTCAGGGGGGGGGGGGGAGCATAAAACTATGCATACAAATTATTTTATCTACAAAATACAAAACTTCCAATTACAGTCATTAAAAAAACTCCCCTTTAATACATTAAACTTAATTATAATATCATTTTTTAATTCTTTTGAATTTAAAGGATATTTATGAGTCTTTTAGAAATTTTAAATTCACAGGATAAATCTCTGATTGAAACAGAAATTTCTTCCAGGTTTGTCAAAAATATGGAATTTTTTCACAAAACTTCTCCACATCTGTTTGATGCCCTCAAAACTCCTCCAATTGAATATAATTTGCTTTTTGATGATAAAGGTCTCAACATCATCCATCTCAAAACTCAAAAACTCACCTACCCTTGCACAGAAGGGAAACATCAAATGGTAAGTGTATGCCAAGACATTGCTTCATATCCTTTATCTAATCCCAAATGGAAAATCCACACTAACCACCTCTATCTGGATAAAATGGACACTCTCAAACTGCCGGTTACCGCGCAAGCGTGCAATTCTTTTATTGACTTGCTCCATGAATATGGAGGGATTAAAGAATACTATTTAAGTCGATCCTTTTTGCCTACGACAACGATTTTTGGACTATTAGGAGGGTTGTTTGTAGAATTTATTCGCGAACGTGGGGTATTTTTTCATTCTTTGCTCATTTTTGAAGAAAATATTGATATTTTTCGTATCAGCTGTTATTTTATTGATTATGAAAAACTTTTTGAAAATACTTCGCCTAAAAGTTGCTATATTTTTGTAAAAGATCTCATTGACAAATTTTTTATCCATAATTTCTTTTCTCAAAAAAAAATCACAAATAATTTCTTGCGATTAGAACTCAAACTCTATACAAGTCCCAAACTTGATAGTGCCCAAACAATTATCAATGAAGCATATGCAAGCAATGCCAGAGGTTGGGGCAGTTTCGAAGATGAGATGACAGGGGTAAAAAATACATTTGCCAATATCACCCCTCGATCTCAAAAATACCCTATCCTCAACTTGCCTCAAAGAGTCAATGCTCCTATTTGTGTAGTGGGGAATGGCGCAAGCCTGGATGAACTTTTGCCTTTTATCAAAGCCAATCAAGAAAAAATGATTATTTTCAGCTGCGGGACAGCCATTAAACCTCTCAAAGCTTATGGGATTAAGCCGGATTTTCAAATAGAGATTGAACGAATGGATTATCTCAGAAATGTCCTCAAAGATGCCCCATTAGAGAATACGCCGCTCTTATGTGCGAACATGGTCCATCCTGATGTACTCTCTCTTGCTAAAGAAGCCTATCTTTTTATGCGTGGAGGGAGTGGGAGTAGCTATCTTTTTTCACCAAAAAGTGTGATGGAATATGCTGCTCCTTTTGTGGGGAATGCCGGATTTGTATTAGCAGCCCAAATGGGTTCTGAAGTATTAATATGCGGGCTGGATTGCGGCTATATTGAGGGGAAAGGCAAACATGCCAAAGATTCTTTTTATGGAAAGGAGAAATTTGTTTTACCTCCTGATGCTTGCAGAGTAAGAGGAAATTTTGATGGGGTTGTCTATAGTGACTCTATTTTTTTACTCTCTTTAAGGAATCTTGTTCAAGCTATCAAGACCTTTGATCCAAAAATGGTGCTTAACCTCGGACATGGAGCCTATATACAAGGAGCCAGACCTACGAAAATAGAAGAATTTGGTTTTGCAAAAATTAACAAAAAAAAGACTCTCAAACAAATGAAAAGTTATTTTAGTAAAAATTTCAAAGATATATTTACAGATTTGAGAGAAGATCTTTATACTCAAGAACTTTCAACCCTTAGAGATGATCTTATTAAAATTTTTGAAACACGTATCCGGACCAAAAGAGAGCTTTTTGCCTTGATTGATCAAATCAGCACTCTTTGTGCCAAAAAAAGTCTTGCTTCACCATTTGTAGGGATATTGTTTGAAGGGAGTATCGCCCATATATGCCAAAGTCTTATGATTGCTTCTTTGCATTTGCCCCATGATTGTATTAGTGATTTTTATATAGATGCTAAAAAAGTGATTTGGGAAACACTGGATAAAATGATGCTTCAATACAGGATACAAGCACTCATCAGAGGATAATTCCGAACAAAAAAAGCGAGCTAGCGATTATCAATTTTTTCAGGATAGAGATCGTGATTGAGCAAGCGGTATTGAGCCATTTCTTCAAACTTGGTATGGGGAATACCATAATTGACATAAGGATCGATGCTAATTCCTCCCCTTGGGGTAAATTTTCCCCATACTTCAATATATTTGGGCATCATAACTTGACACAAATCTTTCAAAATAATATTCACACAATCCTCATGAAACCCTCCATGATTGCGAAAACTAAATAAATATAATTTTAAAGATTTGGATTCTACCATCTTTGATGCAGGGATATAGCTAATAGTTATGGTAGCAAAATCAGGTTGAGATGTAATGGGGCAAAGACTTGTAAATTCAGGGCAATTAAATTTGACAAAATAGTCATTATCAGGGTGTTTATTTTCAAATACTTCCAGAATATTAGGGTTATAATCAAAAATATACTTAGTATCTTTATGCCCTAAAAGATTGAGTTGATTTAAATTTTCCTTATCCATTTATATTCCTTCAATATTTTATCTTGACTCTTGTACTTTGAGTATTTTTAAAATTTTATTTTTCATTTGAATAACTTTAATTCCAAAATCGTCTCAAACCTTTAAAAGACCTCTTCCATAAGAGTTTTCATTCATCTTTTTGAATCCTTTATACATCATAATAATAGATACTTTTGAATAATCCGCTAACTAACGACTCAAAAATTATGTTACTTTTTAAATATCTTTATATAAAACTTCTTGACTCTTTTGTTTTATCTTGAAAATTTTTGTATCCTCCGGGTATTTTCAATTGTGATTATACAAATTTTATAATAAAATGTGCTCATGGAAATAACACATCATGACTATGAAAAACTTATAAAAATTGGTTGTCAAGATTTGCTCTGTTTTGCCACTTATGCGCCAAAATCTTATACCGATACTTCTGTGCTTCAATCCATACAAGATGATCCTATTGGTGTTGTAGAAGTTAAAATCTTTCATGCCAATTTTATAAGGAATAGAAAAATTCTTAAAATTCAAGCCTTGATGACTCAATTTCAAACCCCCCTTGAAATGATTGTTTTCAATGCAAGCAGTTTTCATAAAAATACTTTTTCAGATGAAAAAACTCTTTATGTATTGGGTAAAATAGAATATAAATTTGGCAAATATACAATGATACAGCCAAAAATCATTCATGAAACCGGACAAATTACACTGAAGTTTAAAAGTGTCGCACTCAAAAACACCATTATCACTCAACTTGCCCAAAAACTTCTCACAAAACAAAATCTTATCAGTCAAGGAATTCCTGAACATATTGCCATGCATATCCAAGAGATTTTCAACCCTACAGAAAAATTTTTGAAAGAGTATCAAAAAAACAATGCATTCCCCCCTCCTTATCTAAATGCTCTGAAATGGACAGAAATTTATGCTTACTTAAAACGTCTCTCCAAAAAAAGAAGATATTTTCACTCCAAATATATTTGCAATGGAGAATACCAATCTTTTATCCAATCACTACCCTTCAATCTTACCTCTTCACAAAAAGAAACTATCCAAACTATTGCCAAAGACTTAAATAGCCCTGTTGGAGCAAAACGTTTGATTATGGGAGATGTAGGGTGTGGCAAAACTATTGTGATTTTGAGTGCGGTGATGATGGCTTATCCTCACAAGTCTTTATTGATGGCGCCTACTACGATTTTAGCCAGACAGCTTTATGAAGAAGCTCAAAAATACCTCCCTTCTTTTGTAGGTATCAAACTTATTACTGCTGATACCAAAGAGAAAATCCAAAGCCAAAAGAATATTTTTGGGGAAGAAAAACATTTTATCATCGGCACACAAGCACTCCTTTATCGCGAATTTGATGTAAATGATTTTGCCTTAGTTATGAGTGATGAACAACATCGATTTGGGACCAAACAACGCCATCAACTTGAAAAAATCACCGAAGAAAAAACTTCAGAAGATATAAAAAAACCTCATGTCTTGCAATTTTCTGCCACTCCTATCCCTCGCACAATGGCAATGCTAAACTCAAGCTTAATAGATTTTAGTTTTATCAAAGACTTGCCTTTCAAAAAAGACATTACAACAACCATCATAGACAAAACCAATTTTAATCACCTCCTCCACCACATACAAACAGAAGTTGCTCAAAATAGGCAAGTTGTCATAGTTTATCCCCTCGTAGAAGAGAGTCAAAATTTCAAATACCTCTCGCTCAAAGAAGGAAAAGGATTTTGGGAAAAGAATTTCCAAAATGTTTATGTTACTTCAGGAAAAGATAAAGACAAAGAACAAGTGCTCCAAGATTTTACAAACAAAGGAAGTATTCTTTTAGCTACCACATTAATAGAAGTAGGTATTTCCCTACCCAAACTCTCTACCATAGTCATTATTGCTCCTGAAAGACTTGGTCTGGCTACCCTTCACCAATTACGCGGCAGAGTAAGCAGAAATGGTCTCAAGGGATATTGTTTTTTATACACTCACACAAAAGATTCTATGCGCCTTCAAGATTTTTCAAAAAATTTAAGCGGCTTTGAAATTGCAGAACTTGATCTCAAATACCGCAATAGTGGGGATTTGTTAAATGGCGAACGCCAAAGTGGTATGGAATTTGAATTCTTTGATATCAAAGATGACCAAGACATTTTAATAGAAGTAAAACAAGCCCTCCAACAAACTCTGCATTAAATGCTTGCTTTGGGTATATTTATTTTTGCTTGGAAAATAATTCACTCACTTTATCTATCCCCATTTTGGATACTTCTTGTAATGCTTGGATGGGATTTCCTTGAGTGTCTTTTTTATTTATTAAAATACCACTATCTACCTTTTTTCCTCCAATAAAAATTTCATAACCTAGCCCTAATTGCGCTTGGGGTTGCTTGTCTGTAAATATGCCAAAAGATAAAATCATCAATTTAAGCATTTTTTGAGGCAAAGAAGTCCCAAATGGAGGCAAAGAAATCAAAATACATTGTTTGGATGCCTCTTGGGCTAATAAATCTTTAAGCATATTTTTAGGAAAATCAACCCATTTTTTGCCCTCCATGCTTTGTATTTTTCCATCATCTGAATGGATTAAAATATCTTTAGTATCATAAAGCGTGCTACTCTCAATCCCAATCAAAGCAATATCTTTGTATCCCTGACATTTAGAAGACACTAAAGAATGTGTATTTAAGCTATATAAATCTATTTTTGGAAGCTCTGATTTTATCTTTAAATTAACACAACCCCCTAATATCAAAGCATATAAAATTATGGCTACCTTTTTCATTTGCGCTCTCCAAACAATGTATCATAGGGATTAGAATCAAACTTATCCAGCAAAACTGAACTTTTTTGAAAAAATCTATTCATATTTTTTAAACTCATCTCCAATTCTAAAACAACAGGATTAAGAATATTTTTAATATCATATTCCCCACTGTCAAACCTATGATTGATGTTGAGCAACAATGTATTAGAATTTTTTGATAGAGCATTGATTTCATCTTTTGTCTCTACAAGGGTGCTTGTGAGCAAGTCTAATGACTTAATGATGTGAGAAATATTCTGTATATTTTGCGCACTAGTGAGATTTTTGACATTTTTGAGGACACTTAAGAGTTCTTTTGTCGCTTCATCTGCGTGTGAGGCTATCTTGCCCATAAAATTCTGTTTATATTCCAAAATAGGATCTTCATCTTTTTGTATAATTTCAGGATTTTCTCCTTGTTTGAGTGATAAGTATCCAAGTCCGGCTAATCCTTGTGAATCAAGAATCACAAAAGAATCTTTATGTACCCCAATAGAAGCATTGATAGCCAATCTAATGATAACAATTCCGGGTTGAGTTGTATCAAAACCGATTTTAGTAACACTCCCAATCGTAATCCCCTTGTATTTCACCGGTGTATCTATAGCTATGCCGGATACTTCTTTGTCTGTATATACATAATAAGTACGATATTTTCCATCATCTACGCCAATGCGTCCGATCCAAAATATAAAAATCACCATACATACAACCACAATAAAAAAAATAGAACCAATAAGTGTGTAATTTATATGTCTTTCCAAAATCTCTCTCCTCTTTTTGAGTTAAACAAATTATCTTCTGAAAGCCCACATTCTCTGGCTTTAAGACTAAATTCATTTAAACTGCCATCAAAATTGATTTGACAATCCTTCAGTAAAATAAACCTATCGACACTGTCTTTGATTGAATCCAAATCATGAGTGATCATTATAATCGTTAAATCAAGCATTTCTTTAAGCTTCAAGATCAAATCATCAAATTTCCCTGCACTCGTAGGATCTAACCCGCTGGTTGGCTCATCTAAAAACAATATTTCAGGTCCTAATGCCATTGCCCTAGCCAAACCTACACGTTTTTTCATCCCCCCACTTAATTCATAAGGATAAAGATAATAGACCTTTTTATCTAAACCTACCATATCTAACCACATTTTTGAGACCTCTTGAATGTTTTTTTTGGGATAATTACTTTGTTCTTCAAGCATAACACCAACATTCTCAAGTACATTCAAAGAACTATAAAGCGCTCCAAATTGAAACAACACACCACAACGATTCAAAATCTTATACCTGTCTTTGTATTTAAGACTCCAAATATCTTGATCAAAAATCTCAATTAGTCCTTTTTTAGGGCGTTTAAGAAATATCAAACTGGATAAAAGCGTGCTCTTGCCACTCCCACTCCCACCCAAAATAGCAAATATTTCTCCCTTATATACTTCAAAGCTAATCCCATTATGAATGATCGTATCTCCATAGGCATTATAAAGATTTTTAACTTCGACAATCGGATTCATACACTCAACTTTGTAAAAATAATCGAAAAAAGCGCATTGATAAAAATAATCCAAAAAAGCGCATTCACAACACTAATAGTCGTAAGTCTTCCAACTTCTTCAGTATCCCCTTTGACTTCAAAACCTCTAAAACAACCCACCATTGCAATCGCCCAACCAAAAAATGGCGCTTTTATCATCCCTACCCAAAAATGATTCCAACTCACTGTCTCATAAAATCTATCTATATATTGCCCAAACCCGATTCCAAGCTGGTATTTAATAGCCATCATTCCCCCAAACAACGTAAAAGCATCACTTAAAAAAACTAACAAAGGCATAGCAATAATAAGCGCCAGGACTCGAGGAATAACCAAAAAATCAAAAGGGCTAAAATTCATTGTCTTCATGGCATTTAACTCTTCGGTTATCTTCATGACTCCAATTTGGGCTGTGAAACTTGAAGCGCTCCTGCCTGCTATAACAAGAGCTAATATAAAAGGACCCATTTCACGCAAAGAAAGTTTGGCTGTTGTCTCAATACTCACCAAAGGCACTCCCATATTTTGAAGCTGTATAGCCCCTTGAAGCGTAATAGCATACCCTACGATTAAAGCTGTCAAAATACTCACCGGCAATGCCTTAAACCCTGATTCATTAATATGATAAAATAATGGGGCTAAACGTATCTTTGAAGGGTGGATCAATGATTGAACAAAAAAATACAACACCATCCCTGTAAAGTTTAAAAAATCCAATGATTTTTGAACAAAACCGACCAGATATCTACCCCACCAATCAATACATTTTTTAAATACATTGGGTTGAAGAGATGGGTTTGATCTTTCTTTGAATTTAGGCAAAAGATTTTGGGTAGTCTCTAGAATTTTGGAAGCTTTACTTGGAATGTTAATAAACTCAATCTCTTTTTTTGAAGATTTTAAAAATTCAAATAAAAATGCACTAAAGACAAAATCCAAATGCCCTATAGATTCAAAATCAATTATCAAAGCCAAATTGCTGCTTTCTATAGCATTTTTCAAAATTTTTAAGTCTTTAGAATTTGTTTGAAAATTCCAATCTCCATAAAGCCAAAGGATTGTTTTTTGGGGATCCTTTCTAATTCTCAAAGAAGTTTTTGACATTGCCCTTCCTCGTGATTTTTTGGTAAAATTATAACAAATATTATAACAAAAAATAGTTGCATAACCAACTATACTTCGAAAGGTGAGAATGCGTCGATTATGCGAATTTTTCTTGTGCGGGTTATTTTTATGCGCTCTTTTAGATGCCGAAGATATTTCTATAGATACACCCCGACAAATCGTCCCTCCACCTCCTAAAAACAATAATTATAATATCCAAGATTCAAGCATAGCCCAAATTAGAAATAAACAAGAATTGATACGAAAAAAAAGTGGTAAATATATTGGGATTGGGATTGGAGGGGTTGAAATCAAAAAAGATTACCAAAACAAAAGCCACACAGATTCGCCCGCTATATTTTCTATCAAAAGTGGCGTTCAAACTTTTTTTAATAAAAATATAGGAATTAGAGGGTTCTTTGATCTGGATATGGCAACAGGAATGCTCAATTATCAATGGGTAAATGATCCCAGCCGTTCTTTTTATGCTATGTTTTCTTTGGGCATTGATATGATTGGAGAATTTCCTTTAAACAGGAGTTATAAACATTTTTTAGGATTTTTTGGGGGGCTTGGGGGAGGGGGAGTTATTTATACAGATAATGGCAATTTTTCTTTATTTAAAGATGCCATTTATACGGCCGGATTGATGATAGAAGGAGGGGTAACATTGAGTATTTTTATCAAACATCGCATTGAATTTGGGATCAAGATACTCCCAACGGTCAAGACTCTTTTAAATAGCGGGAGATTTGAAACCAGTCTTATGCCCTATATTATGTATAATTACAAATTCTAATTACTCTACTGTGACACTCTTGGCCAAATTTCTGGGCATATCTACATCATTACCAAGCTTAATAGAAATTTCTAAAGCTAAAAGTTGCAAAACAACCATCATTGAAAAAAACTCTTCCATATAGCTTGCTCCCGGATTGATATAAACCATATCATCAGCTACTTCAAAATCTTGTGAGCTAATAGCACAAATAGTGGCATCTCTTGCGCTTAATTCTTCAACATTGCTTTTAATTTTTTCATATAAAAGATGCTTGGGCATCAAAGCCACAGTAAATAACAAAGAATCTGCAAGAGCGATAGGTCCATGCTTCATTTCCCCACTTGGATATCCTTCTGCGTGCAAGTAACTAATTTCCTTAAGCTTTAATGCCCCTTCCAAAGCTAATGGATAAAATATATCTCGACCGATAAAAAAGAATCCATGACCATGCAAATAACGCTTTGAAAGTCTTTTTAAACGTTCATGTAATTTAGAATCAACCTTTGTTGCCTTGCTGGCTTGAAGCATAGATTGTACTTGATTTTTAAACTCATCTTGATTTAAAAGTTGTTTTTGGCAAGCAATATAAACGCTTAATATCCATAATACCATTACTTGAGTAGCAAATGCTTTTGTGGATGCCACACCTTTTTCAATCCCTGCACGCGTAAGAATCACTCCATCACTTTCTCGAACAATTGAGCTGTTATCTACATTGCAAATGGCTAAAGTTTTGAGACGATTGGCTTTGGCAAGTTTAAGGGCTTCTAGGGTATCAGCTGTTTCTCCACTTTGGGAAATAACAACAAATAACTCATCTTTTTCCATCACAGGATTTGCGTATCGGAATTCACTGGCAATCACTACATTTGTCTTGATTTTGGAAATTCTCTCTAAAAGATATTTGCCACTCATGCCTGCATGATAGCTTGTCCCACAAGCGCAAATTGTGATTTGATGAATACCTTCAAAAAAATCCCCGCAAATAGATTCTAAATTAATCCCCTCCTGACTCACTCGCCCCATCATCGTTTCAAGCAAAACCTTATGTTGCTCATAAATTTCTTTTTCCATAAAATATCTGAAGCCCTCTTTTTGAGCAAAGGCTTTGTTATGTTCTAAGGGTTTGATATTTTTAAGCAACTCAAATCCAACACTATCCATACTGCCAATTTCACCATCTTCAAGATAGACAACTTTATTAGCATAGCCGACCAAAGGCGCATCTGAACTGGCAAAATAAATCCCACCTTCACCTTTGGCTACAATCAAAGGGGAACCATTTTTAGCATAAAAAATTCTATCGGGATATTTTTTAGTAATGAGTAAAATCGCATACGCCCCACTCAAAGTATTGATAGTTTGCTTAAATGCCTCTAACCCATCATCAAAATTTTTAAGATTTTCTTCAAATAAATGCACGATCACTTCTGTATCTGTTTGACTTACAAATTGATGCCCTTTTTGCTCTAAATCTTTTTTGATCTCTTGGTAATTTTCGATAATCCCATTATGAACAACATTGCTAAATTGGGCAATATGCGGGTGTGCATTGACTTCTGTAGGTTTCCCGTGTGTTGCCCAACGCGTATGCCCTATTCCCAGTCCAAATCCCTCTGAAACAAAATCCAAACATTTGTTCTCAAGATTGCAAATTTTACCCACAGCTTTAAAATTTTTCAGTTCTCCTGCTGCAAGCACTGCAATACCTGCACTATCGTAGCCACGATATTCAAGCTCTTTTAAGCCATTGAGTAAAATCTCTTTTTTTTCATTATTGCCAATATACCCAACAATCCCGCACATCAAAGCCTCCAAATTTTACTTGTAATCTTACAATAAAATCCCTCAAGCCTAACTTGAAACAACATGACAAATTAAGATGATTATAATAATTTTATAAGGTATAATATAAAATAGGCTCATTCAAGTGCCTTGAATGACTTTAGGAGTACAAAATGCGAAGCGACACAATCAAAAAAGGATATTCAAGAACACCTCATAGAAGTTTGCTTAGAGGTGCAGGATTAAAAGATGAGGATTTTGACAAACCCTTCATTGGGGTAGCTAATAGTTATATTGACATTATACCGGGTCATTATTTTTTACCCGAATATGGACGAATTGTTAAAGAAGAAATCTATAAAGCCGGAGGAGTGCCTTTTGAATTTAATACCATTGGCGTAGATGACGGGATTGCAATGGGGCATGATGGGATGCTTTATAGTCTCCCCAGTAGAGAGCTTATTGCAGATTGTATTGAAACTGTGATGAATGCCCATAAACTTGATGCAATGGTATGCATCCCCAATTGCGACAAAATTGTTCCGGGTATGATTATGGGAGCTTTACGGGTTAATGTACCTACGATTTTTGTAAGTGGGGGACCTATGCTTGCAGGAACACTCAGTGATGGGAGTCGTATTGGTCTTTCACAAGTTTTTGAGGCTGTAGGAGCTTATGAAGCTAAAAAAATTAGTCAAGATAAACTCTATGAAATAGAATGCAAAGCCTGCCCAAGCGGAGGAAGTTGTAGTGGAATGTTTACGGCTAACTCAATGAATACTCTTTGTGAAGCGATGGGAATAGCGCTCAGTGGGAATGGAACAATCCCCGCTTTGACCAAAGAGAGGGAAGAATTATTGCATCAAGCAGCCAGAAGAATTGTTGCTATCGCTTTGGATGAAGCCAAAAGCAAAAAATTCAAAATGAGAAATATCCTCAATGCAAAAGCCATCCACAATGCCTTTGTTGTAGATATGGCAATGGGTGGGAGCACCAACACAGTCTTGCACATGTTAGCTATTGCCAAAGAAGCTGAAGTAGATTTTAATCTCAGAAATATCAACGAAATTGCAAAAAATGTCTCTCACCTCACAAAAATTGCTCCGGCAGTAACCAATGTATTTATGGAAGATATCAATCGTGCCGGAGGAGTAAGCGCAGTCATGAATGAAGTCAATAAACGTGGCAATATTATTCAAGATACGCCCACCATCACAGGAGAAAGCATTCTTGAGAGGATTCAAAATGCCAAAATTATAGACACCCAAATTATCCATACTAATGAAAATGCTTATTCTCAAACAGGAGGGTTAAAAATCCTTTATGGCAACCTTGCCCAAGAAGGTGCAGTTGTCAAAGTTGGCGCAATGGCTGAAAATATGAAAAATTTCACAGGCACAGCTGTTGTATTTGATTCTCAAGAAGAAGCTATCCAAGGAATATCAACCAAAAAAGTCCAAGCCGGAAATATTGTCATCATCCGTTATGAGGGTCCAAAGGGTGGTCCGGGTATGCCTGAAATGCTAAGCCCTACAAGTTTAATCATGGGAATGGGATTAGGAGAAAGCGTCGCTCTTATTACAGATGGGAGATTTAGTGGGGCTACCAGAGGAGCTTGTATCGGGCATGTCAGTCCTGAAGCTGCTGAGGGAGGAGTCATTGGACTTGTAGAAAATGGGGATTCTATCAAGATTGATGTCAATGAAGGTATTCTTGAACTCCTTGTACAAGAAGATATTTTAGAAAAACGCAGACAAAAATGGCAGCCCAAACAAAAACAAATTCAAAGCAAATGGCTTAAACGCTACTCTCTTTTGGTAAGCAATGCTAGCAATGGCGCTATTTTAAAAACAGAATTTTAATTCCAAAATCCGGATTTTGGAATTAAAATATACTCTCATAAAAAGTATTCTCTAAAATCTCACTCAACAAAACAAAAGATTTTACTTTGAATTAGAAATAGCTTTGATTTTATTTATGGTATCTCCAATGCCATGTTTTTGAGACAAAATTCCATAATTGTTTTATTTGGTTGATTGGTTCTTTTTATCTGTTTTTTATACTCTTGTCATGTTCTTATTTCTCATGTTGGGTTTGCTAATTATTTTATTTTGTAAAATTGAGATCATCAATTATAGATTTTTTTGATATTTTCCAATCTTGTAGCCGTATGCAACAATACCATATCAGCCAAAATCAAAGCAAGCAAGCTTTCACACACAACACTCCCTCGAATAGCAATACAAGGATCATGCCTGCCTTTAAGTTCACAAAGTGTATTTTCTCCTTTTGTATTGATAGTTTTTTGTGGCAAAAAAATACTTGGAGTAGGTTTAAAATAGATTTTTACAACAATATTTTCACCATTGCTAATCCCCCCAAGAATCCCTCCGGAATGGTTGCTTAAAAATCCTTTTACATCCATTGCATCATTATTTTGACTTCCTCGAACTTCTGAAGCCCTTATCCCATCCCCAATCTCAACAGCCTTCACGCCATTAAGCCCCATCATCATACCGCCAATAACACCATCAAGCTTATAATACAAAGGTTCTCCAAGTCCTTCAACCATTCTACCTTTGTGTCTCCTGGCTTGAAGAAGTGCTACTCCTCCTATGCTATCTTGATCGCCTTTTGCCGCACGAATCAATGCCTTTTGTTTTTCTTCAACATTTGGATCTAGAGCAAAAATCTCACTTTTTTTTGCATATTCAAAATCCAAATTTTGTGCCTGTATTCCACCAATAGCGTAAATACCGCTTTCGCAAATAATGCCCAATTCATGAAGCAGCAATTTGGCAATTGCCCCACCTGCTACCCTTGCAGCACTTTCGCGTGCTGAGCTTCTCCCCCCGCCTCGATAATCTCTAATCCCATATTTTTGCATATAAGTCCAATCAGCATGACCGGGTCGGAAAACAGATTGAATGCTTTCATAATCTTTGGTTTTGACATTCGTATTTCTAATCAACAAGGCAATAGGCATACCTGTGCTTATCCCCTCAAAAACGCCACTCAAAATCTCTATTTTATCTGCTTCGCTTCGCGGAGTAGAATAACGATTTTTACCTCCCCTACGTCTATCCATTTCTTGATTTATAAAATTCTCATCAACCCTCAATCCCGCCGGCACTCCATCAACAACACAACCTATAGCGCTTCCATGTGACTCTCCAAAAGTCATCACCTTAAATCTCTCTCCAAATACATTCATGGTTGCTCCTCTTTTAACTTACAAAAAGCGATTTTGGCACAATTTTGTTGTGCATCTTTTTTACTTGCACCTTTGGCTTGCGCATATTTTTTACCATCAATCCACAAGCTCATTTCAAACTCTTTGTGATGATCAGGACCACTTTCATCTATAAGTACATATTCAGGAATTTGGGAAAATCTTGCTTGAGTGAGTTCTTGAAGGGCTGTCTTAAAATCGACAAATAAACTTTCAAAATCTATTTTTGGATAAACTTTTTCTAAGAGATCATAAACAATTTCCTGCACTTTTTGTAACCCGCTTTCAAGATAGATTGCCCCCATAAGCGCTTCAAAAGCATTTGAAAGAATAGAGGGCTTATCCCTGCCCTTGTTGTATTCTTCACTTTGAGAAATATACAAATAAGCGCCTAATTGTATTGCTTGGGCAAGTTTCATAAAGCCCTTTTCATTAACAATAGCCGCACGCATTTTAGAGAGATTTCCCTCAGCACTCCGAGGAAACCTACGAAATAAAAATTCTCCTACCAACAAATCCAAAACAGCATCGCCTAAAAATTCTAGTCTTTCATTATTATAAGATGTTTTGCAGCTTTTATGAGTCAATGCCTCTAAAAGCAATGCCTTATCATGGAATACATAGCCAATAGTTTGCTCTAATTTTATAAATTCTACCGCTTTATCCATCTTCTTCTACCTCTTTGTATTTCAAAGCCTCAGCTTTAGCGATTCTATCACATTTTTCATTTTGAGCATGTCCGTTATGCCCTTTTATCCAAATAGCTTGAATATCATGGGGTTTGGAAAATTTTAAATACTCTTGCCACAAATCAGGATTTTTAATATTTAAAAAATTCTTTTTTACCCAATTCTTTAGCCAAAGCATAATGCCATCGCACACATATTTTGAATCACTATATAATTCAATTTTACAAGGTTCTTTAAGGCATTTAAGCGACTCAATAACCGCTCGTAGCTCCATACGATTGTTGGTAGTGATTTTCTCCCCTCCAGAAACAATCTTATGGATTCCTCCATATTGAAGGATACCACAATACCCCCCAGCCCCAGGATTGCCCAAAGAAGATCCATCACAGAATAATTTAATTTGTTTCATGATTTTTTACTCTACGAAGTTTCAAGATCAAATCCATCATCCCCAGTTCTGAACAAGAAGGGCAACGATAGGAATCAAAAGGAAAAATATTTTTACAGCTATGGCAACGGTATTCAAAATCTATACTCCCCTTGAGATGAGAATTTTGGTGAAGTACTCTTAAAAGCTCCAATTCAAATAAGGCGCATTCTTTATCATCACATATATATCCTTTAGCACGATAAATATCTAAAATATTTTGTCTATTTTCAATCATTTCAAAAGGAATTTCATCCGGTAAAAAACCCCAAAACAAATCAATCAAATTATCAATATCAGACAATTGCAATATCTGTTGCCAAAATATAGGCAAGTGATATGTCTTGAGATAGGCTAATGCCATTTTATTTAATGATGGAGCTTTGTGCATTAAGGCAACAATTTGAGTTTGTTTTTGTTCTAAAGAAAGAAAATTCTCATTAATAATCATCATTAAATAGAGATAATTTTTATTATCGCTAATTTCTTTAGTCTGATTATTGGAGCCAAATTCCAATTCATCTAAACAATCCAAAACTTCTAAGGCTTTTTTGTATTCTCCCATACTCTCATAAGTACGCATCAAATAAGACAAAACCCCAGAATTTCTAGGGTAACTTCTTAACACTTCAAGAAAAATATTTTTTGCTCTTTGTAAGAATCCGGCATTAAAATAAGTAATGCCCAAAGCCTCTAAAATTGGGATTTTGTCTTTTGATTCAAAAGTTTTTTCAAGCATACTTAAATAAATTTTTATCGCTTGCTCATTATCCCCGCTTTTAGCATAGGTTTGAGCCAAAAACATGAGTGTAGGGACCGGATTGTGCGCCAGAGATAAAAATTCCATAACCCCATCATTCAAACCTGCATATTCATAAGACTTAGCAAGATTTTTCAAAGATTGGGATCGTTTTTTAGAACGGTAACGATTGCGACTATAATCAGCCAAAGCTACAATCGCAATAATTGCAATTAAAATTGCGATTCCAAACAAAGGATCTCTATAAATAAAAGCAATATCCTTCATTTATTCTCTTATGACATTAATTTTTGCTTTTACTTTTATTTTTTCAAAATATTCATCCAAGATTCTATCTTGGTTGCCCTCAACTAATTTTTGAGCGATAAAATTCTTAGCTTGGGCAAAAGGGATCTCTGTCTGACCTATTTTATCCTTAATAAAAAAGGATACATAACTTCCTCCTCCTGCATTAAGAACAGGAGTAAAAGCATTTTTTTCTGTCTTAATAAATACTTGAGCAATTTGAGAATTAAGTGATTCTAAAGAAATTTTTTCTTCCCCGCGATCTACGCCCGCAATATTCATCATTGGATTTTCAATAGCCTTTTTAAGCGCTTGAGGATCGCGAGAAATATATCGAACTGTCTCAACATCTTTGGGAATTTTGAATTCTTCTTTGTGCTTATTATAATAATCACGCATTTGTGTTTCTCCTGCAGTATTGACATTTGAAAGCAAAATATTTCTCAAAAGTTCCTGAGTTTGTATCTGTTCTTTGAGTTCATCTTTATACTTCCCATAACTTATGCCTTGATGCATTAGCGCGCTTACAAAATTATCCCTATCCATTCCATTGTGTTTAGCAATATTATCAATCTCTTCTTCAACCTTGGCATCATCAACATGAATATTCAAACGTTTAATTTCTTGATCTTTAATCTTCTCTGCAATAAGCTTATCAATAGCTTTTTGTTTGCTAAATTTGAATTTTTTTTCTGTCTGTTGGATCTGATATAATGTAATAGGATCGCCATTAACTGTGATAGCTATCCCCCCTACAATTTTGCCTTTACCATCTTTGAGAGACTCTTGCCCCCATGAATTCAACCCAATACATAAAAGAAAAAAAACTATAAAAACCTTTTTCAAAATATTCCCTTCTATAAAATAAGCCTATTTTAACATTAAAAATCTATTTTTAAATTTAGAATACACATTTTTGAGATAAAATCCTATCCCTAAAACATTATTTGTGGAAAATCAATGAAACAAAACTCTTCGAATAAAGCTATTTTTGCTTTAGCTTTAAGTTCTTTTTGTATGGGTGTTACTGAATTTATTGTAGCCGGGATTCTTCCTGATATTGCTAAGTATTTTCAAGTTACCCAACCAACTGCAGGATGGCTGGTAACTATTTATGCTATTGGTGTAGTTATTGGAGCACCTTTATTGAGTATTCCCTTAAGCCCGCTAAATCGCAAATACCAACTCTTGATTAACTTAGGCATTTTTGCCCTTGCAAACCTTACTATCGCCATAAGCAGCAACTTTTATTTAAGCTTATTCGCCAGAGTTGTGGCAGGATTTATGCATGGAGTATTTTTTGTAATTGCTACAATTGCTGCAGCCAAGGTTGCCAAAAAAGGCAAAGAAACTCAAGGGATTGCTATTATGGTTTCGGGATTGACAATTGCACTTGTTACAGGTGTGCCTTTGGGGACTTTTGTTGGGCAAACTTTTGGCTTTCAAGCTGTTTTTTTGTTGATTTTTATTTTAACAAGCATTGCATTTATAGCTGTTTTTATTATCATGCCCAACCATCTCCATGGCTCTGCGACTAAAATCAAATATCTTATCCTTGCCCTAAAAGTCCCTCCATTGCTTAAATGCTATATCATCACCATCTGCACATGTGGTGGGGGATTTGTGCTTTATACTTATATTGCTGATTTGCTTTTAAATATAAGCCATTTTGATAAAAAAATGATTGGCGTTATTTTATTTTTATATGGTGTTTGTGCCATTATTGGCAATCTTGTTGGAGGCAGACTTACTGATTTAAAGGGTTCTATCATGTCTTTACGTATTATTCTGGTAGGACAAGCAATCATCTATGCACTCATAACCCTAAGTGCTTATTCTCAAACAATGGTCATCATTAATTTATGTTTGATGGGATTTTTTGCCTTTGGAGGTATCTCACCACTAAAAACCCTTACAATGATAAGTGCGCAAAAATATACTCCCAATTTTACAGATAGCTCCATTAGCATTAATGAAGGAGCTTTTAATGTAGGTATTGCTTTGGCTTCTTTTGTTGGAGGGATTGTTTTTGCACGTTTAGGGATAGTCTTTAACCCTATCTTTGCCGCGATTTTTGTGCTTCCTGCTTTGCTTATCACTCTAAAAAGCTCACGGACTATTTAAAGACAAAATATAATGATAAGAAATAATTCCGGATTTAATATTTTTCTGACTATGCTTGTAATTTGCTCTTTGGGGCTGGGGAGTATTTTTGTAAAATTAAGTCCAATAGGACCTATCAATACAGGATTTTATCGTGTCCTTGTGTCTATTGTATTCTTATTCCCTTTTATTTACCAAAACAAGCAAAAAATTTCTCTTAAAAATATTTTAGTGATAATGTTTGCAGGTATTTTTCTTGCATGCGATTTCCTCTTATGGAATGTTTCTCTCCATCTTACTACAGTAGCGAATGCAAATCTTTTAGGAAATCTTGTCTCTTTTACCATTATCCCTATTTCTTACTTTCTCTATAAAGAAAAAATTCCTAAAAAATTTTTATTTGGATTATTCATCACTCTCTTTGGGCTTGTTGTTTTGTTAGAAGGCAAAGGAGTGGCAGAAGGGACAGATAGCACCAAGGGTAATTCATTTGCTTTTTGCGCTTCTATATTTTATGGGCTATTTTTAGCCGTTGTTTATAAGCTAAGAGAAAAAGTTTCTGCTTTTGAGATTATGTTTTATAGCGGGTTTGGATCTTTGATTGTTCTTATCCCTGCGACTTTTTTGATTGAAGGGATCAAATACCCGCATTCTTGGTCTTCATGGTGGCCACTTCTAGGGTTGGCAATCTTTTCTCAAATTTTGGGTCAAGGAGGGCTAAGTTATTGCTTGGGCAAAATCACCTCTCAGCTTGCTTCTGTGTTGATTCTCACCCAACCTGTTATTGCAGCCATCTATGCGCTTTTTATTTTCAATGAAAGATTAACATGGATAGAGCTTACAGGGATCGTAATTGTACTTGTTGGAATTTATATTTCCAAAGACAGATCAAAAGCTTGAGATAATATTTTATCTTTAAGATCAACTATTGAATTTTTATCTATGACAAGAGTACAATAACATTTTTTAATTTCAGGAGAAAATATTGCTTATATTTCTTATTTTTTTATCTATAACTTTTTTTACAGCCCTCATTGTCTTAGGAATTTATCATTTTAAATTTGTTGGGAACACTCCAAATATCCACAAATTACAAACAAGAATTACCGAACTTGAAACAGAACTTAGTTTGCAAAAAAATTATTATGAAAAATCCCTTTTGAATGAACAAGAAAAATTACAATCTGCTATAAAAAATCTTGAACAACAAAACAACACGCAAAAATATTATTACGAGCAACGCCTTATAGACGAACAAGAAAAATTACAATCTCTCAAAATAGAGCTACACGACACAGACAAAATCAAAAAAGAACTTAAATTAGAATTTGAAAATTTAAGTCAAAAGATTTTAGAAAACAAAACTCAAGACTTCAAAGAAGCCCAGAGCAAAACTCTCCAGCCTTTCCAAAAAGAAATCAAAGACTTCAAAGAAGCCTTTGAAAACCTCAAACAAGAGCAAATCAAAGAAAGGACAAGCCTTATTACAGAAATCAAACTCCTCAAAGATCTTAATGAAACTATTTCTAAAGAAGCCTCCAATCTTACCAAAGCCCTCAAGGGTGAAAGCAAAACCAGAGGGAATTGGGGAGAAATGATTTTAGAATCACTTTTAAAAAGAAATGGATTTGTGGAGGGACAAAATTATCATAAACAAACTCAATTTAAAGATGAAGATTCCGGCAAACGTTATCAACCTGATATTATTCTCAATCTCCCTGATGAAAGAATTATTATTATTGATGCCAAACTGAATTTGAATGCTTATGATGCTCTCATTGCCTCAGAATCCAAAGAAGATATTGAAAAAAATAAAAATCTTTTAGTATCGAATATTTATATACATTTTAATGAGCTTGGTAATAAAAAATACCATCTTTTAACACAAGGCAAAAGCCCTGATTTTACCATTATGTTTATCCCTATTGAGGGGGCTTTCATAGAAGCTATGCACGCGGATGCTGATTTATTCAACAAGGCCTATAATATGAAAGTTGTGCTTACTTCGCCCACTACGCTTATGTCTATTTTAATGACTATTAATAATTTATGGAAAAATGAACAAATTGATAAAGACTATCGCCATATTATTTCTAAATTAGAGACACTCAAAGAAAAGCTTATTACCTTTTGCAGGTATATGGATGATATAGGAAAAAGCATTGAAACGCTTCAAAATCGATATGAAAATGCAAATAAATCACTCCAAATAGGCAGAGGTAATATCCTTGACAGAATTAAAAAAATTCAAAATTCAGACCCAAAAACAACTATCTCTTATGATGAAAAAAATCATGATTAAAATAAAAAAACATAACTCACTCGCCATTCTCTATTTTTTTTAATATCAAAATTTTGCCTTAAAAGCTGTTGCTCCCAAGGATCAGGACTGCCAAAATTATGCCAATTTTGAGAATTCAGTGAATAATAAGGGATCTTGATGCCTATATTGATACGATTATGTCTTCCCAAATAAATAGAACCTCCTAAATTTGCAAAAAATCCACTTCCTGAAGCAAAAAATTTCTCATTTTTTTCAATCGCCTTATTTTCCCAAGAACTACTTCTTAAAGTTGCATATTCAACACCCCCTCCTGCATATACCCCAATTTTGAAAAAAAACATTTTGCTATAAAACATTTTGATAATCGAATCTAAAGGAAGATTAAGAAAAAAATCTAAATTCACACTATAAGCATTCCATACGCCATTATGAAATAATTCTTCTTGAGGAGGAGGAGCAGATTTCATATTATAAACCCCTATAGTAGGGGATCCTGTCGTGGAATCTGTGCCTGTAATGGTTGTAAAACTTGTATCTCTGCCCTCTTGATTTTTTTTGCTCTTTAAATTTCCCAAAGAAGCATTTGCATATTCAATACTGCCATAAATCCTAAGCCCAAAGATTTTATATTGATCAACAAAAAACTCATCCCCTACCATTGCCATAAAAGAATTGCTTTTAGCACTCGCATAACTACCACTTGTTTTATTGCCAATACAAGTCCCTCCGGCACAACCGGAATTATCTTTGGTTGCTTGTTGCCAAAAACTTGTTTTATATGCTTGTCCTAAGCTTTGTCCCCCTCCGAAGCCTACAAATAAGTTATTTTCCCCACTCCACAAAGGAAAAAATAATAGAAATGGAAGTAAAAAATATTTCAATTCTAAACCTTTTTCTTTAAATTATATGCTTTTTTTGTTAAGCTCAACTAACACAGGTAAATCGTCCTCAATGATGCTTTCATCAAAAAATATTGCAATATTTTCACGCATTTGTTTGCCGGAGGTCATTGAATTAACCTTTGTGCGAAATTCACTTGCTCCATTATGCCC
Source organism: Helicobacter sp. 11S03491-1 (assembly GCF_002272835.1). NCBI lineage: Bacteria > Pseudomonadati > Campylobacterota > Epsilonproteobacteria > Campylobacterales > Helicobacteraceae > Helicobacter > Helicobacter sp. 11S03491-1. The sequence goes on along the minus strand of NZ_MLAO01000002.1, from coordinate 57,279 downwards.
TTTTGCATAAGCATGGAGATTTTTTCGAAACATCACGACCCCTCTTTCTCCATAGAATTTTACCATAGCATCAAAATGTTGCAACACTAATTCCTTCTTCACAATAGAGGGGATAGTATCTGTATTGTTTTTAATCTGCCAAAATATCCAAGGAGAACTCAAAGCCGCCCTCCCTATCATCAAACCATTTGCTCCTGTAATATCCAAAACCTCCTTAGCCTTTTTCACATTTGCAATCTCGCCATTAGCAATCAAAGGAACTTTAAGAATTTGCTTCATCATCCCAATACTTTGATAATCAATCCTGTCTTTTTTATAGCTATCACTACGTGTGCGACCATGGACTACGACAAAATCCACAGGAGAATCATTGAGGGCATGAGCGATCTCAGAAGGAATTTTTTTATCAAAACCAAGCCTAACTTTTACACTTGTGTAGGGTTTGTTGGTATTTTCTTTAATAATGTGAAGCATTTTGACCAAATGGGGGAGATCCTTAAGTAATCCACTTCCATTGCCATGATTGGCAACCTTTGGAGCAGGGCAACCACAATTAAAGTCAATAATATCAATGCCTTCTATTGTGTTAAGCACATTGATAGCTTCTTTGAGAATATCTTCCTTTGAACCTGCGATTTGGACGCAGTAAGGCGTTTCAAAAGGAGATTTTTCAACCATTTTTTGTGTTTTGGCATTGGCATAAACCAAAGCATGAGAACTAATCATTTCACTCACAGTAATATCTACCCCAAACTTTTTCACTACGCTTCTAAAAGGAAGGTCCGTATAGCCGGCCAAAGGCGCAAGCATGAGTAGGTTATTAAAATTTATTTGCATTCTCTACCTCATTTTATCTCTCATTATTATAGCATACTTGATTTTTATAAAAAATCATTTTATTGATAAATAAACTACTCCTTTTAGGCTAAAAACAATATTTTATATATATTTATAGAAATAATTATTAATCTTAAAAAAATATAAGTCAAAAATAAAAAAGTTTTTTGAGAATTTTATATGTATGCCGGTATTTTTCTGTCCTTAATCATTTTTTGTTCTTTTAACAATGCGATAGCTTTGATTGAATATCAAAACGAAGGGCTATAATCGTTCGTAATAACACCTTTTTTTCAAACAACAACCCAACATCAATGAACTTCAAACAATCCCACTAAAATATTTAATATTATTTTTCAAATAATTTCTTTCATAATAATCTATACCAAAAGGAGAATTATTTTGAAAATATTTCCTGTGAGATTATTTCTTATTAATAATAGATTTATCAATATTTATCACATCAAATAAAAGATTTTATAGCTTTGATGGCATTATATTCTTGGCATGAGATATGTATTTTAATATTTTAGTCATTGATTTTGAGAAATATTTGGGATTATTTTTGCATGGTCTTCATCAATCTGCTAAAGACAAATCCCCTTAATATTTACCTTTTTCTCAATACTTAATAAGTCACTTATATGGTTATAAAAAATTTTTCTTAACAAACTCAATGATTGTCTCTTGGGTATTTGGAATATCCTCATGGATGATGGCATCAAGGATAGCCTCAAGGATATTATGGATCTCCTTGCCTTTTTGGACACCAAGGGCTTGAAGATCATGCCCATTAATCATCAAATCTTTTAGCATAAAAGCTTCTTCTTTTTGCAGAATTTCTTGAAGCTTTTCAAAAATACTTTGTAGTTTTTCTAATTCTTCTTGATTGTCTTCTTGAGGATCAAAAGCTTTAGCTTTGGCATATTGAAGATCTAAAAACATCTTAAAATCCTCTTTTCCCAGAAGACGCAAGTATTTTTTAATCCATTGCTTCTCATCGCAAAGGGGAATAGAAGTGTATTTGATAAGTTTTAGGATTGTTTTTGTGTTTTTATTATCATATTTGAGATTTTTCAAAATTTTTTGAGCTGTTTTGAAAGGATCTTTCATGCCACAAAATAATGCTGTCATTCTTATTGTTGGATTTCTTGGGCAATACTCAATGATTTTGAGAGTTTCTTTGCTTTTTTGTAAAATCCGGGTTTGATTAAAAAATTCTCCCTCATCATCTAACACAAAAGCAATAATTTCAGCATATTCTTCCCATACACCTCGCACATATTGCCCACAAATAAACTCTTCAATCTCTTTTTTAAGTCGTTCTTTTGATATAAATTTCAAAAGTTTTTTATGAGAAAAAATAGCTTCCTTGGTTTGACAAAAAATTTCAAAACCAATCCCGGAAGCCAATCGGAGTGCTCGTAATATCCTTAAGGCGTCTTCTTCAAAGCGTTCATTAGCATTCCCAACAGCGCGAATAATTTTATTTTCTAAATCTTCTCTTCCCCCGCAAACATCAACAAGCCCACGTATTGGGTGATATGCCATAGCATTGATTGTAAAATCTCGTCTAAACAGATCTTCTTGAATATTTTGGACAAAGCCAACTTTTTTAGGTCTGCGGTGATGTTCATATTCATTTTCTGTGCGATAAGTTGTGATCTCATAAGTTTTTCCTTCTATCACAGCACTTATTGTGCCATGCCTGATACCCGTAGGGATTGCCAAAATTCCTGATGCCTTCAATATATTCATGAGAGCTTGGGGCATGCCTGAGGTTGCAATATCCCAATCCTTTGGAAAAATATCTGAAAAATTCAAAAAATTCTCTCTCAATAAACTATCACGCACACAACCCCCTACAACATAAGCCTCAAATCCATTATTTTCTAATATTGCAATAAGATGAGCAACTTGTTTGGGCAATACAATCTCAAACATCCTTATCCTTAAAGAAATTTTTGTATTATATCAAATGCTTTAAGCCAATTTTAGGAGAGACTTATGGGATCAAAATGCGTTGTAAGCTTTAGCGGTGGTCAAGATAGCACAACCACAAGTGTATGGGCAAAAAATAAATTTGATGAAGTAATATTGATCGGTTTTGATTACAATCAAAAACATAAAATTGAACTCACTCAGGCTAAACTAATTGCTCAAAAACTAAATCTTCCTTTTCATTTAATTAAAATAGATTTTTTTGCGCAAATTGTGGAATCTGCTTTATTGCAATCAAACACACAAAATGTAAATTCTACTCACCCTCAAAATCACTCTCTTCCTGCTTCTTTTGTCCCTAATCGCAATGCCATATTCATTACCATAGCTCATAGTTTTGCTCAAAAAATAGCCGCAGATACCTTAATACTAGGAGTTTCACAACAAGACTATAGCGGCTATCCTGATTGCAGGGAAGAATTTATTAAATCTATAGAAAATACTCTAAATCTGGGATCTGATACTTCTATTAAAATCCTCACCCCTTTGATGTATCTGGATAAAGCTCAAGAATTTAAACTTGCTAGAGATTTAGGTGTATTGGATTTGATATTAGAAGATACCCATACTTGTTATAATGGAGTGCGTAATAAACGTGAAGAATGGGGGTATGGGTGTGGGGAATGTCCGGCTTGCAAATTGCGCAAAAACGCTTGGGAAAAATATTTAAAAGCCTATCAAAGCATCCAAAATAATCTATAATTTTAAGAAAATTACCATCTAAAAATTGTTTTAACTTTTTTTAGTGATGTAAAAGGATAAAATCTTTCTTCTTGTTGGATTTGAAAGATTACCCCCTCAGCATTAACATCTTTAATTATCCCCTCAAATGTATCTTTTATATCTGTCTTGATGCTGACTTCTTCTCCTATGGAGAGTTTGAAATGTCTGGGAGTTTTTAAAATACGCTCAATTCCGGGCGAACTCACTTCCAGGGTATATTGTGCGCTGATAGGATCATAAACATCCAATAAAGGCGAAATAAGCTCGCTTACAGCTTGGCATTTATCTAATGTTGTCTGCATATCTTTTGCAAGAATACTGATACGTAAAATATTTATATTATTTTCTTTCAAAAAAGCAATATCATACAATTCACAATCCAAAGATGCTACCAGATTTTCTAATCGATCTTGAAGTTCTTTATCAATCATGACCATCCTCTTTAGTTTTTTCTTTTGCAATTTGATCAAAAATACTATCCAAATTCTTCGCTTTTTCTATGCTTTTATCAAAATAAAAACATAATTTTGGACATTTATACCAGCTGCTGGCTTGCAAAATATATTCTTTTAAAATCCCTTCTGCTTTTTTAAGATGATGCAAAATTTGCTCTTGTTCTTTTTGGGTATAAAAATCTGAATAAATAGATACTTCAGCATTATATTTACCCTTTGAGCATCTGACTTCCAAAATACTTAAGCTGTTTAATCTTGTATCATTTAACGTAGCAAGCCCTTCTTGAATCATTTCTTTCAAAACAGATTGTGTGCGTTGCAAGCGAATACTTTTATCCATCTAATTTTCTTTATGCAATGATTTGATTTTTTTGAACTTCCTTGTAAGTTTCAAAAACATCTCCAACTTGAATATCATTATAATTCTCCAGCATAATACCACATTCATAACCCTTAGAAACCTCTTTAGCATCATCTTTAAAACGTTTTAAAGAAGCAATAGATCCTGTATGAATCACAACTCCATTGCGTATCAAACGCACATGAATACCCCTGGCAATTACTCCATCTGTTACCATACAACCTGCTATTGTACCTACTTTTGAAATCACAAAAGTATCTCTGACTTCAGCTTGCCCTGTATTTTCTTCTTCAATAAGTGGAGACATTAAGCCTGATATTAATGCCTTCATATCATCAATCAAAGCATAAATAATAGAATAAGTTTTTATTTCCACTTTTAATTCTTTTGCCTTAGTCTTTACTGTGCCTGTAGGTCTAACATTAAACCCTAAAATAAGTGAATTATTACTTGCTGCTGCCAAAGAAATATCACTTTCTGTAATCCCTCCTACTCCAAAACCAATAATATTGATCTCTACTTCATCGTTATTGAGTTTTGCCAAACTTACTTTAATAGCTTCTAAGCTACCTTGAGTGTCTGCTTTGATAATAATAGGAATAGATTTGAGTTGCCCTTTAGCTACCATCTCAGAAAGTTCATCAAAGGAAACTTTTGTGGATTTGCTCAACTCTTTTTGACGCAAATAAGCAGCTCGCTTTTGAGCATGCTCTTTTGCCATAGAATCATTTTCTACACATACCAAAATCGATCCTGCTTCCGGGACTTCTGATAGTCCTGTAACCACTGCAACTCCTGAAGGAAGAAGTTCTGAGATATTTCTTCCATAATCGTCAATCAATGCTCGCACCCTACCAAAAGCAGTGCCTGCCACAATAGAATCTCCAACTCTCAAAGTCCCATTTTGAACAATGATAGTAGCCACAGGTCCTCTGCCCTTTTCAATACTGCCTTCAAGCACTACTGCTTTCGCGCTTGCATGCGGATTTGCCTTAAGTTCTAAAACTTCAGCCTGTATTAAAATCGTTTCTAAAAGCTTCTCAATTCCCTCTCCACTTCTAGCTGAAATAGGGATAAATTCATATTCTCCACCCCAATCATTAGGGCTGAAACCAAGTTCTGCACACTCAGCTTTTAATTTATCCGGATTTGCATTTTCTTTGTCCATTTTATTCATCGCTATAATAATCTGCACTCCGGCTGCCTTAGCATGATTGAGTGCCTCAATGGTTTGTTGCTTTACTCCATCATCAGCAGCAATTACGATGATAGCAATATCTGTAACTTGCGCCCCTCGGCTTCTCATCTGTGTAAACGCTTCATGACCGGGAGTATCAATAAAAGAAATCATTTTGCCATTTTTTTGGACCATATAAGCCCCAATATGCTGAGTGATGCCTCCTGCTTCACCACCTGCTACCCTGGTATTGCGTATTTTATCCAATAAAGAAGTTTTTCCATGATCAACATGCCCCATAATTGTTACCACAGGAGGACGCTCTTCTAGCTTATCATCAACTTCTTCTTGAATATATTCAAAATCCTCTATAGTGTTTTGAATAGAAATTTCTATCTTAAATTCATCTGCAAGAATTTCAATGGCATCTCTATCTAAGAAGTCATTTTTAGTTACCATCATCCCCAGATTGAATAATACTTTGACAACTTCAGCCAAACTTCTACCTGCAATATCAGCAAATTCATATACCCTAACTTCCTCAGGAATGCTAATCACACTTTGTGCAACCTTGAGTGTTGTATCTTGTTTGGGAATTTTTCTTTTTTTGGTGCTTCTTTTAATACTTCCCTCACTCATCCAAGGATTTTTTTTATGTACTTTGATACGATCGGTAATGGCTTGTTTAACTTGATTTTCTTCTTCTTCATCCGGAATATCTTGTTCATGCAAGTCAAAAAGCATAATCTCATTTTGTTCATCATCATACTCATCAACACTACTCAACTCTCTTTGACTAAGCAAATCAATTTTTTGTTCCTTATGTTTATGAGAAAGTTGAGGTTTAGATTTGTTGGATTTTTTTATCTTCTTTATCCCTTTATCTGAGTCATTTTGAAGTTCTTCAAGCATTTCTTGTGCTGAAGGGGCATATTGATATTTTTTTGTTTCTACCTTTGGGGCGATCTCTTCATCTATGCCTTTTTTGACAATACGAATACCCATTCTCCTGGCAACCCCTGTTTGAATATCACAATGGGTTTCTTGAGTTATTGTTTGTGATTCTTGAGATACTTGAGTGATAGGCTCTTTTATTATTTCCTCTAAAGGTTTTTCATCTAAATTATCAGTATTTTTTCCAGGAGTTTTTTTAAAAGTTTTAGTTTCTTTTTTGAGAGTTTTAAATTCTTTTTCTTCTACATTTTTGGATTCTTTAACAGGCTTAGCTTTAACTGTTTTTGGAACATAATTATTAATCCCTGTTGTAATATATTCATATAAATTGCCGGCTTCTTCTTCACTCAATCCGCTTGAAACAGTCTTAACATCCAAGCCCATTTCTTTAGCTTTTTCCAATACTTCTTTTGAATTTTTACCCGCCTCGGTTGCAATTTCTGTCAATCTAATTTTTGCCATATACTTCTTATCTCCTCGATATGCTCTTTGATAATATTTTTGTCTTTTGGGGCATTTTTGAGTTTTGCTAAACTTCCTATAATCTTATCACTACTCATACACTCCTTGCATATATAAAAACTCCTGCCATTCCCATCAAATAACTTTATCTTTACATGCTCTATCTTGAATCTTAAAAGCTCATTTTGTATCAAACGTTTCCGACAACAAATACACATTCTCATAGCTTTTTTTGATGAAAATCTTTTGAATTGAGGTGTTTTGTCCATTATTATACCAAAATTAGCTTATTCTTGCTCAAATACAATACCATCATTATCAAAATCCAGCACAAAAACTCTGAAATTTGAAAATTTTTTAGTAAAAATAGCTGCCAGCTTTTGAGCATCATCTCTATAGCACATATTAAAAAACGATGATCCACTCCCGGAAAGCGTACTCATAAGCGCTCCATTCTCTAGCGCTATTTTTTGAACCCCAAAAAGAATAGGGAATTGCTTCATTCTTCTATCTTGATGAAATCTATCTTTGCTCGCTAACCTCAAAAATTCCCATTTTCCTTGTGCAAATGCCAGGCTCATCAAAGAAGCTCTGGAAAGATTAAAAACACTTTCTGCTACAGAATATTTTCTAGGCAAAGCTTGTCTGGAATATTTTGTTGAGATGGAACGATTAGGCACAACCATTACAGCTTGAAACATATCAGGAATTTGCTGTTTTAAATGATAGACTTTTTTATAATCAACCACAGCTACATTAAATCCCCCATAAACTGCAGGAGTGATATTATCCGGATGGGATTCATAATTAAGGGCTGCATTTAAAATACTTTCTCTATCAATTTTTTTCCCTGCAACTTCATAAGCAGCGCTAATGGCGCCTACAATAACTGCCGAACTGCTTCCCATACCTCTGGAAATAGGGATTTTGTTACTAAAAAAAAATCTAAATTCCCTCTCAAGAATCCCAAAGTCTAATAAAGTTTTTTTGAATATTTTTACAAACATATTATCAATCAAAAACTTGGGCATTCCCTCACCTTCTCCTACAATCTGAATACTTGTAAGCTTAGAAGGTGTAATATGAAATTGGTTTCTAAAATTAAGACTTAATCCAAGAGAATCAAATCCCGGTCCCAGATTAGCGCTTGTTGCAGGAATACTTACAATCATTATTTCCCCGAAAAATTTTCGCTATTATACCTAAATAGGGGGCAAAATATACATAGGAATATTTTGAGTATCAAAGGCATTGAGATCAATCATTTTGGGCAAAGAAAAATCTAAGGGGATCTCTTGTTTGAATGGGACAAGTTCAATTTCTCCCAAAGAATTTCTAATAAAATATTTATTTCCAAATGCCTTAATAGGGGCATTTTGATTAAAATAAAAACTACTTGTAGAATAAAGATGAATTGATTGAGACAAAGCTAGTGTTTGCAAAAAAATATGTGTCAATTTCAAAGAAGTAAAACTACCCGGTCCTCTTGCATAAAAAATCGATCTAAGCCCAAGATTATGCTTTTGTGTATAAGCAAATATTTCACTAAAAACCTCCATCAAAGCATCCCCTGTTTTTTGCACAGAAGAAAAAACCTTTTGAAGTTTCAAGTCCCTATAAACCCCACATTTTAAAGGAGAATTTACACTAATAAGAACTAAATCAATCTCTTGTTTTAAATCCTCCAATTTATTGGACTGCTTTTACAAATTCAAGCATTTTTTCACTGCTTTCTTCTTCAATGCTAAGAATTTCATAGGCATTGCTTTCAGATAGAATTTTTTGTGTCAATAAAGAATTCAATTTATGACTCCCTGCAAAGGATATATAACTCCCCATTAAAGGCATGCCTAAAATTGCCATATCTCCAATGGCATCTAAAATTTTATGACGAACAAATTCTTCTTTATACCTTAACCCTTCCTTGTTAAGTATCCCACTCTCATCAAGCACAATACAATTACTCAAATTTCCACCTTGGGCTAAACCTTTTGAACGCAAATAATTGACTTCGTGCAAAAATCCAAATGTCCTTGCGCGTGCAATTTCTTCTTTGTAAGCTTGCTTACTAAAGATAAATTTATATTTTTGCTCTTTAATGGCTTGATGTTTAAAATCAATAGCAAAATCAAAAATTGTTCGATCACTTGGCTCTACTCGGACAAATTTATCTCCATCACGAATTTCTATAGGCTTTTTGATTTGAAGAATTTTTCGTGGGGCATCTAATTCTATAATCTTTGCTTCATCTAAAAGCATGCAATAACCTATTGAACTCCCATCCATAATAGGTATTTCTTCGTTATCAATAGAGATTTTAAGATTATCAATCCCATAAGCATTGATAGCTGAAAGCAAATGTTCAATTGTAGATACTCTCACTCCATCTCTTCCCAGTACTGTTGCCATGGTTGTATCCACAATATTTTCAGGTTTCATAGGGATGCTCACACCCTTATCACTCCGATAAAAAACAATACCGTTATTTGCCTCTAGAGGCTCTAGAGTCATTTTTACAGGCACACCTTTGTGCAAACCAATACCAATAAGCTCAACGGTTTTTGCTATAGTTCTTTGCTTCATTGAATTTCCTTTATGGATATATTATCGCCATTTTTTGTAATAATTTTTAGCAAGTCATTTGAATTTATTTTTTCTATTATCTTTTGAGGTAAGATCTCTCCACAAAAAACAATATGACCCGAATAAACAGATTTCAAAATCAAGTATTCACCCCCACATATAACGACACCATCACATTTTCCAAATATACTAATACTTTTATCCGAATTAATTTTTGCACCATTATTAACATTACCAAGCAAGACCAGTTCCCCAAAACTTTCAATTTCCTCACCACTACGAATATTTCTTTGATAGATTTGAGTTTTTACCTGTGGATGGAGTTCTTGAGAATTTTGAGTTTCTCTTCCTCGCAATTGGGTTTGGCTAAAAATATAGTTAATTTGAAGCTCTTGAAGCAAATTGCTCATCTCAGGCTCAATTGGTTCCTTAAATATAAGCAAATAATCTTTAAGCAAAACAAAATTTTTAGTAATAAAGTCAATATATTCTGATGACTTTCCGCCACTTAATTCAAATGCTTTAATATTTTTCTGTCTTGTCTTAATCACTCTGCGCCTTAATAATATTTTTCGCTTTCATAAAAACATCTGTAATATTTGCTTTGATCCATTTGGGATCCATCCACTCCACATCTCTTACTGCATACCCTTGCACCAAAATACCTAAATGCAAATGATCTCCAAAAGCCCATCCTGTCTGACCTGTAAGTCCTATGATTGTGCCTGCGCTCACTTCTTCGCCAAGTTTGAGATCAAATTTTGACATATGAGAATATAAAGAAGCGATACCAAAACCATGATAAATAATCGTGGTATTCCCATATACGCCTAATAAATCAGTTAAAACGACTTTTCCCGGATTGGTCGCTATGATAGGAGCATTCCTTGTACTTGCTATATCCAAACCTAAATGTAAAGACTTGCTAATTTTTTGTTTGCCTAAAAAATAACTGCGGTGATCACCAAAATTTCCAACTACTACGCTACCTTTCAATGGCAAGAATGCGACAAAATCAACAGGTTGGTAGATTTTATTATAATCAACCTCTGTAGCTGCTTTAAATATTGTTGCCTCATCTGAAGTGCGTATTGTTTCATTAATATATTTAAATTTTTCGATATTGTTTTTAAAATCATTAGGGTTACGTTCCCCAACAGTATCGATCAATTCATTTAACTTACCATTTAAAAAATTATCTTTGACTTTTATATTTGAATACTTGTATCGGACACTCATATCTTTGATTAATGGGATAGATACTCTCTTCTGATTAAAAGCCTTATCCAAAACCGTGATAGTGCCATTAAAAAAATTATTTTGCACAGGCCATGCCAAAATAACCGCATAAACCCCTTCTTCCACAAAAGGAAATACTTTAAAGTCATTTTCTCCATTGCTAACTTTTATGGATTGAATACTATTATCAATCACCCTAAATATAAGCAAGGCGCTCCCACCATAACTAATTTTATAAGAATTTGCAATAATATTGACCAAAGGGGCTTGAGTATCCACAGTCAAATCAAGTTCCTTGATCGTTGTATTACCACTAAAAAAGTTTGCATTGCTCCAATCCGTAACAGCAATTTTGTAGTGAATTTTTGTCCCATCAGGAAGTTTGATTTCAGGCTTTGGCAAAGAAAAAGTGATTTCTTTAGGTTTCCCCAAAACTATTTCTAAATCTTTATCCAACACAACAACATTATCAGATGTAACAGCAGTAATTTTATAGTTTTTAATTCCGCTTTCATCACCGGCATGGATTTCTATATTTTTATCAGGATTCCAATAAGCTTGGGCAGGCATTTTTACATGTTCATTCTTATTGGGAAACAAATAAGCTTCTACTGTTGGAGGACGCCCTTCAAAAAAGCTGGAATTGTAAATCATATAAATACCCACAATTACTGCTATTAAGATCAATAATCGAATAAAAGTTTTTAATTTCATCTGCATACCTTTATTTTCTGGGATCTGATATTTTTCCTTCAATAGCACTGATTGCTACCACAGCAGAATTTGCCAAATAAACTTCAGAACTCCTTGCCCCCATCCTACCTACAAAATTTCTATTTGTTGTAGAAATACAACGTTCATTATCTCCCAAAATCCCCATATATCCACCCAAACAAGCTCCACAAGTAGGATTAGAAACCAATGCCCCCGCTTCAAGCAAAATATCAATATAACCCAATTCTTGAGCTTGTTTATAAATTTTTTGTGTCCCCGGTGTAACAATCAAGCGCACATCCGGATGGATTTTCTTTCCTTTCAGAATTTCGCTGGCGATTTTCAAATCACTCAAACGTCCATTTGTGCAAGATCCTATAAAGGCTTGATCAATTTTGAGTTCATCTTTTAATGCTTCAGTAATGCTTTTGCCATTACTGGGCAAGAAAGGATAAGCCACGATAGGTTCAAGCTTACTCACATCAATTTTTAGCACTCTTGAATATTGGGCATCCTCATCAGAATAATAATACTTTGGTTCTGTGCGTAGATTGCCATTGGCTTCTCTTGTTCCTTTCAAAAATTCTTTTGTGATTTCATCTGCAGCAATAATGCCATTTTTAGCTCCTGCTTCAATAGCCATATTGCATAATGAAAACCGATCATCCATACTCATATACGCAATTCCTTCTCCACAAAATTCAAGCGCTTGATACAATGCACCATCTACGCCAATTTGCCGGATAACTTCCAAAATCAAATCCTTACCATAAACACCATCAGCAGGCTTACCTATAAATTCAACTTTAATAGAATGAGGGATTTTAAACCAATTTTTTCCTGTAATCATGGCATAAGCCAAATCAGTGCTTCCCATTCCTGTAGAGAATGCCCCTAATGCTCCATGTGTGCAAGTATGAGAATCTGCTCCTATAATCACATCTCCACTCACAACCAAACCTTTTTCGGGCAAAAGAGCATGTTCAATTCCCATATCTCTTTCATCAAAATAATTTTTTAAGCCAAATTCTTTGGCAAAATCACGACTAATTCTTGCCTGATTTGCTGAAGCGATGTCTTTAGCAGGGATAAAATGATCCATCACGATACAAAAATTATCAGGCTTTGCCATAGATTTTGCTCCTGCAGCGCGAAATGCTTTGATTGAAAGAGGCGTAGTAATATCATTTCCAATGACCATATCAATATTGGTCTGGATAATTTCATCTGCATAGACTGCTTGATTGCAATGAGCTGAAAAAATTTTTTCTGTAATTGTTTGTCCCATTTTTTTATCCTTTGCGTTTTTATTTATTTTACTATTATTTTATTTTATTTATTTTATCTTTTTCAAAATAGATAAATATAACTGGCTGTCCAAATTACAGATCGTTTGAATTCAATATCTTTGGATTCAAGTGTTTTGGTTTCTCCATTATCATTTTTATATTTTGCAGGACTTTCTAATCCCAACCTTAAAAAAGCCCATGGAATCTTCGCTCCTACTTCAATGCGATTTTTTGTATTGATAGTCAAAGATAACCCTGCATTAAAAGTATAATCAACTTGCAACAAAGTATTCCACAAGATATTATTGCTATGATAACTGCCATTAAGGAGTGGTCTGATTTTCTCTTGATTGGCTTCATCAAGCAAAATCATCGATCCAAATCCCAGTCCCAAATATCCTCCAATGAAATGTTTATACGAACTACTTAAGGGAATATCTGCCAATAAATCAAGATTCAATGATCCAAGCATATAAATTAATGAACCAATTTTTTCTCCATCTTCTTTGTTGATAACTCCACTGCTTGGTAGCCCACCGGAAAGCATCACATCGCCATAAACTCTAGCACCAAAATAAGGGTTAAAAAAACTTTGGTATCCAATTTTTCCTCCAAACATGCCTAGTTTAGTTTTTGTTTGAAGTGGGGATTTGAAAACCCCTGTTCTTTGGCTTTTAAGATCAACAATTGTTGTGCTCTGATTATAACGCCCATCTAAATAATCACTATATAATGTCCCTAAGCCAACATTAATCCCTATAAAAAGACCGCTTTTTCTATCGGCACGTCTATATTTTGCAATAAGCTTTTGCTTTTTTTCACCCGAAATATCAGGGTAATGAGATTGGATATAATCTTGATTGGGATAATATTCCCCGGTGTTTTCTCCGGTAGATATTTGATCTTTTTTATCAACAGATGCAAGATAAAATCTTGCATCTTGAAATTGTATTTCTTGAGATTTCAATTCTGAGTGGGTTATCCCCACACAAAATCCAACTATTATAATAAAAGTAAATCTTTTCACACAAACACCTTTTAGAATAAATAATTATAACTAACTAAATATATATTTGTAGTTGATAAAGTCCCTGTTTCTATCTGCTGATTTTTAATAGGAGGTATTTTCATTTCCAACTCAAAACGATGTTTAATATTAAGTACTAAAGCTATACCCAAATTTACATTGACTCCAATACCATAAAAATCAACTCTACTTAGAGAATTGCCATAACCTATCCACGACATTCCTACACCTCCAAATGCACCCAAAGTATATTTTTTGTCTTTATCCAAAGGCATATCAGCAAGCAAATCCAGATTAAAACTCCCTAATTGATAAGCCACTTTATAAGCATCGCTTCTTATATATTCTCCATAAAATCGAAGTCCTGCAATAGAATCATTGAGATATTTTTGATACCCCACCCTTGCTCCATAAAACAAAGGATGCAGATTATTATTTTCAATTGGAGTACTCTCAAAAGTAGCATTTCCCAAAATCCCTCCAACAAACAAACCATTTTTTTGTTTTGCAATTTCTAGACTTTTTTGTTTCTCTTGCAGCTCATAAAGCTGTCCCTTAAGCATATAGGCTTGTATTTCTTTGTTTTCGGAAGAGTCTGTTTGTGCCTGTTGTGCGTGTAAACTCAACCCTATTATAAAAATTAAAATAATTTGTCTAAAAAACATACTGATACCCCACTGAAAATAATGCTCCAAACCATTGAACTTCTTTGTCCGTAACAAGTTTTAGCTCAAACTCCAAGCGATTTTTACTAAAAAATGTTATGCCAATCCCTGTATTGACCATGGCTACAAATTGCGAATTGGCATCATAACCATGCACCATACTTCCTAATCCAATCCCCGCAATCATACCTGCACTAAACCCTCCATATATAGGCAAATCAATCATTAAATCTCCATTAAGAGTAATGCTTGAATAACTCATTTTTCCCAAAGGCTCTTCTTTGCCTATTGTGCCCAAATATTGGACATATATACGTCTGCCCACATAATTTGGCAAAAAAAGACTATCAAAAGAAGAGGGTAAAAAAGTCTGATAACCAAATTTTGCGCCATACCCAAAGAGGTAGTCTCTAATAGCATCATTTGCTACGTTGTTATTCAATGCTGCTACATTTATGCCGATAAAAAGACCTGTTTTTTTGTTTGCTTCTTGAATATTTTTAATGAGTTTAGCAATATCTTTGTATGTTGCTCCCGGATGCATTTTGATATATTGATAATATGAAGGGTCTAAGGAATTATAATCCACCTCTTCACTTGCACAAACAAACCCGCCCAATAGGCATAAATACAATATAACTTGTCGAAACATTGATAAACCTCTCAACTCTAATAGTAAGATTTTATCTATTTTTATATAAAATTTTGTTTTTATATAAAAATTTTTAGAATAATTTTAGCAATACCCTATAAAAACAAAATGTATAATAGCCTTTTACAAGGAGTCATCAAATGAAAAAAACTATCCAAATTCTACAAGCTAAAAAAGGGGTTGAAAAAATCACTGCTATCACTGCTTATGACGCGTTATTTGCCAATCTTTTTGACCCCTATATTGATATTATCCTTGTTGGAGATAGTCTTAATATGAGTTTTGGAGGCAATCAAGACACGCTCAGCATAGGTATTGAAAAAATGATTTACCATACAAAAGCAGTTTGCAAAGGATCTAAAGAAGCCTTTATTATTGCAGATATGCCCTTTGGAAGTTATCAATCCGGGGATATGGCTCTTAAAAATGCTGTAAAAATCTATCGACAAACACATGCAGATGCCATAAAAATTGAAGGAGGCATAGAGCGCTCGGAACTCATCAGACATTTAGTCCATGAAGGGATTGGGGTGATTGCCCATATCGGTCTTATGCCTCAATTTGCACGTTTTGAAGGAGGGTATAAAATAAAAGGTAAAAACCAAGAAGAAGCCAAAAAACTCTTGGACTCTGCTATTGCCCTTCAAGATAGTGGAGCAAGTATGGTTGTGCTTGAAGGCATCCAAGCCAAAATCGCCAAAAATATTACCGAAAATCTCAAAATCCCTACTATTGGCATAGGTAGTGGTATCCATTGTGATGGGCAAATACTTGTATGGAGTGATATGTTTGGATTTTTTGAACGTTTTGAACCAAAATTTGTTAGAAAATATCTTGATGGGAGTTCTCTTATAAAAAATGCGCTCCAAACCTATATTCAAGATGTTAAAACAGGTAATTTTCCAAGCTTGGAAGAAAGTTATTGAGGATTAGAAAGTGGAAAAAATATCTCTTGAAGAAAATAGCCGCATTATTGATATTGAAAAGCTGGATTTTGAAGAAAATGCAGAAAATTCACTCAGACCTACTCTATGGGAAGAATATATCGGTCAAGAAAAAATCAAAAAAAATCTTAAGGTCTTTATTCAAGCAAGTAAAAAAAGAGGAGAATGTCTTGATCATATTCTGTTTTTTGGACCTCCGGGATTGGGCAAAACAACTCTTAGTCATATTATTGCCAACGAAATGGGGACAAGTATCAAAGTAACAGCTGCTCCTATGATTGAAAAAGCCGGTGATTTGGCTGCTATCATGACCAATCTTTCTGACGGAGATATATTATTTATTGATGAAATCCACCGCCTAAGCCCTGCTATTGAAGAAATTCTCTACCCTGCGATGGAAGATTTCAGACTTGATATTATCATTGGCTCAGGACCTGCAGCCCAAACTGTAAAAATTGATTTGCCCAAATTCACCCTCATTGGGGCTACAACCAGAGCAGGGATGTTAAGCAACCCCTTAAGAGATAGATTTGGAATGAGTTTTCGTATGCAATTTTATGGTGTCAATGAACTTGCTATTATTGCCCAAAAAGCTAGCATAAAACTGGATAAACCTCTTGATGAAGATAGCGCAAACGAAATTGCCAAAAGATCACGAGGAACTCCACGAATTACTTTGAGATTACTCCGAAGAGTACGAGATTTTGCTGATGTTGCCGAAGAAGAGACTATCAATCTTTCAACTACAAAATACGCCCTTAATGAATTGGGCGTCAATGAATTTGGATTTGACGAATTAGATTTGCGCTATTTAAGCATCCTCGCTGATGCAAAAAGCAGACCTATTGGACTCAACACAATCGCAGCAGCAATGAGTGAAGATGAAGGCACTATAGAAGATGTAATTGAACCTTATTTGCTTGCTAACGGATATCTTGAAAGAACAGCTAAAGGCAGGATAGCCACACAAAAAACTTACCGCTTCCTCCATATCAAACCAAGCCATAGGAATCCTCAAGGATTATTTTAATATCATTTATCAAGCGCTGCTTGATTTTTAAATCTCAAGGATTATGATATTATTTTCTATTATTCAATTAATTCTGTAAGCTTAAACTTATAAATTTGAGAGAAAACTAATTACAAACTCTTTTTGGATTTTGCCCAAGAAAATATTTTATATATTTATATTTTAGAAACATTTTTTGTTGTTGATTCTAAAATAAACCAAAATCAGACAACCCAACTTTTACTAAATGTTTTATTTGCAAATAAGGCTGCTAACCCGCTGATTTGCTTAAGTCGCAAGAGTTCATCTGCATCCATGCCAATATTTTTCATAATCCATTCATCACTTTTCCCACACTCGATTAATTCCCCAACAATTTTTTGCATTAATTCTATAGAATGCGTGCCTCTAGCACGATTATGGCGTATAGTAGAGGCAATACGATGAGAAATATCTTTATTGATCACTACAACCGGCAAAAGTCCTTTTTCACGTTCATAAATATCTTGATGTTCACGCATAATAGTATATCTATGGAATCCATCAACAATCTCATACTTATCGCTATCTTTGAGATAATAACACACAATTGGCATTGTGTATCCATCATTAAGAATAGATTGGTAAAGAAGAATCATTTCAGGAGTAGCAATATGATTGGGGTTATAGTCATTAGAATGTATCTTTTCTATAGGCACGGGGATGACTTCATAAGCCGGGGATTTAAATGTGGGATTTTCTTCCGGAGACATGATGGATTCCTTCTGTGAAATTTTTATATTAATAATATTACCATAGTTATCGTTAGCATCACTGTTTTAGCCCCATTCAATAACAAATAGATTTCTTAAAAACTCTTATATTTTTCCATTATTTTGGCTATTTTTCCATATTGTTCCTTGCTTTGGGTAAAACTTAATCCACGACAAAGCATATCATTTTTAATAATACAAGTAGCCATACGTCTCCAACTTGGAGCTTGCTTTGCGGATTCTATTTTTTTAGGTGCCATATCAGGAATTTTGGTAAAAATAAAAAGTTCTTTTCCTCTGGAATTGAGCCTTCTTAGAGAACGAACGCCTTCAATCTTTCTGCTTTCTTGGCTAATATGACATCCCTTCTTATTCCAATAGCGAATAAATTTAATAAATTTAGCAATATAATGATCTCGAATCTCCGGAGGCAAAGTGGCTAGAAGTATTTTAGTATAACTTTTCCATGTATGCCCTTTTGGCAATTTGACTTCATAATACCCCATTGCTTTAGTTTTGCAATAAATATTTCCAAAATTTGCTCCGCTCACTCGATTAACTACACTACCCCAAGTTTGGGGTTCAATAGCACGAAAAAGGTTGAGCCCGTTTTTTTGGTCATCTCCATAAGGCTGACAAACTCTCATAGCCGAAAGCGGGATACCTGAAGAATAAAACAAATCATAAAGTTCATTATAATCCCAACCGAATCGATAATTTGCTATCCAAATATCTTCTGTAGTCCAATCATAGATGGGATAAACATTATAGATATTTTCATCAATTTGAGTAGTGTATTGCTTACCTTCAAACATACGCTTATTGGTATTGGCAATAGTTCTAAAACGATTAAAACTTTCATCAGCACGAATACCTACCAAGCATGCAGTCATCAGACCATCTGCCCCACAATGACGTACAAAAGATGGACTAAATTCCTCAAACTCCATCTTATAACGAAAAAAATCAAAAAGATGATTTTGAAGTGTCCATACATAAATATTTTTTTTGGGATTGTGCATTTCTAGAGGATAGGAGCGCACCCATTTATCTTGGTTGTCTTTGTCCCAACATGTCCAAAAAGGTGCAAAAACACTCACAGCATTACGAAGATTAAGGGGCATACAACACCAATGCACTTCCAAATATTGATAGTTTTCCTCAATCATTCGCTTGATATATTCAATTGTGTAAGTATATTGAGCCTCCAAATCAACAAAAAATAAAATTAATTTTTTATTGATTTTATGAGATTTGATATAATCTAAAGCTAAATGCACCATCACGCCACTATCTTTGCCCCCTGAAAAGCTTAAAATAATACGTTCAAAATTGGAAAATATAAAATCAAGTCTTTCTTGTGTAGCTTCATAAACATTGATTTCTCGATATTTCTTGCCATAGCTATGCGTCATTAAATAATTCCTTCACAAATGATTTCAATAAATATTACTATAAATACTATTTTATGATAATAAAAATTAAATATGATTTTAAATAGTAATTATTTTATAAATAAATATTTTATTTTAAAAAAATTTATTATTAATCCCGGCAAAAAAGTAATATTTCTGAAGCAATAGCGACAATATCTTTTTGGAGCAAATAAACATAAGATTTTGATGTGGTATTAAGATAATCAATATAAGGTTTGCTAATATCCCTATAAATTTGAGGATTCATGAGATTGATTACATAGGTGCAAGGAATATCATGGGAAGCTAAAAATTCTTTATTCAAAACCAAGTCATTAATCATGCCCAATCTATCCCCACTTACGAGCAGTAAATGCGCATTCAAAAATCTTGCTAAATCTAACATATTGTTTTTTTCATCAATGGGGACCATCAACCCACCTGCCCCTTCAACAAGAAGCAAATCACAAAAAGAACTCAAATTGTTTATTTTTTGAGCAATGTAAGAAAAATCTGCTTTTGGAGCATTTTCCTCCTGTAATTGCGCAACAAAAGGCGAAGCCGGCAAAACATAACGATAAAAATTAATGTCTTCTAAGCGAAGTTGAGGGAGTATCTGGCGTCCTTTATTTAGATGTGCTTCACAATCTAAAATGCCGCTACCATCATTTCCTGTTTCAATAGGCTTGGCAATCAAAGTCTTTATACCTTTTTGATTGAAATAATCGCTTAAAAAATGCGCTGTATAAGTTTTGCCGATATTTGTATTGGTTGCGCTAATAAACAAGCTTTTCATAAACCACCTTTAATAATTAATAAAATCTGGTAAAATTGTCTAAAAATATTAGATATCTTTTGAGGATTTTATGGCGCAAAGTAATACCCAACTAGATTTAGAACTCTTACTTCAAGAGCCAAAAATGTCGCAAGTCATTTTACTCAATGATGATTATACCACCGTAGAATTTGTAATTGAAATATTAATAAATATTTTTGAAAAATCTTTTATTCAAGCTCAAAAAATCACTTACAATGTCCATCATAATGGTAGTGGGGTATGTGGAGTATATCCTTATGACATTGCAGAATTTAAGGTCAAACAAGCCACAATTCAAGCCCAAAAACATAAATTCGCACTCAAAATTATCATACAAGATTTCAACTAGGAGAAAAAATGAACCATCTCATTAGCCCTAATTTAACACAAACAATCAATGATGCTGTTGAGGCTGCCAGAGAAATGAAACATGAAATTTTAACTATTGAACACCTTTTTCTTGCAACGCTCAATAATGAAAAAGGTGAGGAGTTACTCCGATCTTGCGGATTAGACACATTCCAAATGGAAAAACTTATTCGTCTTTATCTCACCCGCCATATCCCTACTTCAAAAGCGCAAGAAATTTCACTCCCTACACAGACTCCCGCACTTGATAGGGTTTTCAACTCAATGATTGAACATGCTGCCAATGCCAATCAAAAAATTTTAGAAGTTGGAGATTTGCTTATTTTTATTCTTCAAGAAAAAAATAGCTATGCTGCCAAACTTCTAAATTCTGAAGGTATCACACGACTTGATATTCTGGAAAATATTTCAGATACCCAAAAATCTTCTTCAACACAAAAAACAGACAGTTACCTCAAAAAATTTAGCAGAAATCTCGTAGAGCTTGCTAAAAATGGTAAAATCGATCCTGTCATTGGAAGACAAAAAGAAATCAGACGTCTTAGTGAAATACTCTGTCGTCGTAAAAAAAACAATCCGATTCTTATTGGCGAACCCGGTGTGGGTAAAACTGCTATCGCAGAAGGAAT
Organism: Helicobacter sp. 11S03491-1; assembly: GCF_002272835.1. Taxonomy (NCBI): domain Bacteria; kingdom Pseudomonadati; phylum Campylobacterota; class Epsilonproteobacteria; order Campylobacterales; family Helicobacteraceae; genus Helicobacter; species Helicobacter sp. 11S03491-1. Next base: position 36,205 of record NZ_MLAO01000002.1, on the reverse strand, counting down.
TGCATTAGAGATTGCGCAAAAAAGAGTCTCTAGCGCCCTCCACCATTTTCAAATATTTGCCCTTGATATTGGCAGCATGATTGCAGGAAGCAAATATAGGGGTGATTTTGAAAAACGCTTAAAGGGGATATTAAGCGAAATAGAAGAGATCCCCCATGCAGTGCTTTTTATTGATGAAATTCACACAATTGTAGGAGCAGGATCAACAACAGGGGGAACTTTGGATGCTTCCAATTTACTCAAACCTGCGCTTGCTAATGGATCGCTTCGATGTATTGGGGCAACTACTTATACAGAATACAAAAGTTATTTTGATAAAGATAAAGCACTCTCTAGGCGATTTGCCAAAGTAGAAGTCAATGAACCTAACTTGGAAGATTGTTATAAAATCATAGAGGGGCTTTCTCCTATTTATGAAAAGTATCATCAAATCACTTATACCCCCGAAGCTCTCAAAGCCTGTGTCGATCTATCCCACCGCTATATAAGTGATAAATTTTTGCCGGATAAAGCCATTGATCTTATGGATGAAGTTGGGGCAAGCTACAGAGTTTATGAAGGCAAAAAATCTAAAAATATCACCAAAACAGATATTGAAAATATTATTTCAAAAAGTATTCACATTCCAAAATCACAAATTAGTACCGATGAAAAAGGGTTATTAAAAAATCTTGCTAAAAAACTAAAATCTCGTATTTTTTCTCAACAAAAAGCTATTGATACCCTTACTCAAGCCATCAAAGTCAATCAAGCCGGACTTGGAGTGCCTCATCGTCCTATAGGAAGTTTTTTATTTATAGGTCCAAGCGGAGTAGGCAAAACAGAGCTTAGCAAAGAACTTGCTCAAGCATTAGGAGTGCATTTTGAAAAGTTTGATATGAGTGAATACATGGAATCCCATAGTGTATCCAGACTCATTGGAGCTCCGGCAGGGTATATAGGATTTGAACAAGGAGGACTCCTTATTGATGCCATCAAAAAACACCCTCATTGCGTATTGTTACTTGATGAGATCGAAAAAGCCCATCAAGATATTTATAATATTCTTTTGCAAGTAATGGATAGCGCTTCTTTAACAGACAATGCAGGCAATAAGGCGGATTTCAAAAATGTAATTTTAATCATGACCTCCAATGCCGGAAGCAACCAAAGCAATCCTTTAGGTTTTGGCAACATGCAAAACAACAAACATGAAAATGCCCTAAAAGATATTTTTAGTCCTGAATTTAGAAGTAGGCTAGATGCAGTTATTCCCTTCTCTCCATTGGGAGAAAAAGAATTTGAAAAAATTGCAAAAAAATATATTCAAGATCTTAATTCTCAGCTTGCAGACAAAAATATTTTAATTGATCTGGACCCAAAAGCATCTAAAAATATTGCCCAAAGAAGTTATGAAAATTCATTAGGAGCAAGAGAAATTCGCAAGATTATAGATGTTGAAATCAAACTTAAGATTAGCGATGAGATTTTATTTGGAACATTAAAAAATGGAGGAAATATCAAGATTAGCGCAGATAAAAATGGTTTAAAATTAACATTTAAAAAGAACGCATTGCCATTACATCTCTAATTTTAATAGGCATAAAATTCGTTTTTTCAGCGCTTACATTTAAGCAAAATGAATTTTTGGTATTTCTAGAATGTGTATGCCCATGGATATTAAGTGAACAATCACATATCTTATACAAACTATCAAGAACTTCTCTTGTGCAAGCATAGCGATCGTTTTTCTTCCTATCCATTACGGGGAAATGGCTAAACATGATTCTTTCTCCTGCCATATCTATGACAATTGCATTTAAAAGCTTATCTTTAAAAATATCTTTTCCCCATTTATCTCCAATCTTTTTAAGAATCTTTTTCTTATCTTTGATTTTAAGCTTAATTTTTTTACATACACTCCAATCTGTGAAATCTTGAAGCCGTTTGTATTTTTTCAAATCATTATTGCCTACCAAAAGTTTTTTAGTACCTTCAAGCTCTAAAAGGTATTTCCAACCCCTATTAAAGTATAAATCTCCCAAATGTAAAACAAAATCATCTCTATTTACTTGTGCATTCCACATATTCACGCTGTAAGCATCAAAATCTTGGAATCCGTGTTTTCTGGCAAACAATTGACGTAACGGCTCTTTGACTAAAACATCTTGATGACCAAAATGACTATCTGAAATAATAAAAGTATCTAATGTTAGGGAAAATTTCATGAAATCTTTCTTGTTAAAATTTATATTATTTTAATGGTTTTTCCTTAAATTCCACCTAAACAAAAATAATGCAGCCAATCCCATAAATCCTCCCAATAAAAATGCCATAGAATAACCCCAATGAACATATATAAAAGCGCCTAAATAAGAACCTAATGCCCCGCCAATAAAAAACATGACCATATAAAGAGCATTCAATCTTGCACGAATGTTATCTCCAAGTGTATAAATAATTCTTTGTCCTATTACAAGATTCAAAGACACGCCAAAATCAAGAATAATCCCACAAATCCCTAGCCAAAAAATACTCCCCCAAGCATTTGGAATAGGTATCCCGGCAAGTATCATAGCCAGCCCTACAGACAAAAGCGCGATTTTTGTTGCCCATTCACTCCTCCCGCTATCTGCCAATCTCCCTGCTATAGGAGCAATCAATGCGCCCACCACACCAATAAGAGCAAATAAAGCTACTTGGTTGGTATTAAAATGAAATTTCTCAATCAAAACAAGCGGGGAAACAATCCAAAATAAACAAAAAGCACCAAATGCGAGAAAATGATAAAATCCTCTTTGCCTTAAAAGGGCAGTATTCAAAAATAGATCTACCATTGAAGTAAGAAGTTTAAAATAATTTATACGATTCATAGGCTGTTTTGTGGGCATCAACAATAAAAAAGCTATTACCAATAACAAACCCAGTGTTGCAGAGAAAATAAACACACCACTCCAACCTATTTGCCCCGAAAGAAAGCTTGAGATTGGTCTAGCCAACATAATTCCAAAAAGCAACCCACTCATAATTCTACCAACCGTAGCCCCACGAATATTTTCAGGGACCATCGAAGCCCCAAAAGGAACAATCATTTGAACACTTGAAGCTGAAATACCCACCATCAAAAACACAGCAAGAAGACTCAAAAAATTCTGAGAAAATCCTGTTAAAAACAAAGCGATGACATTCAAGATCATTATAGAAATAATAAGTTTTTTATTTTCCAAAATATCCAGCAGAGGAACAAGAAAAAACATACCCAAAGCATAGCCAACTTGCGTGATTGTTGTAATAAAAGCAATATTTTCAACACCAATATTCAAAGAATTAGCGATTTGAGACAAGATTGGTTGGGCATAATAAAGATTGGCTACTATTACCCCACAAGCAAGAGCAAATAAAAAATTTAATAAACTTTTTTGCATATAAAACCTTATTTTAGGTTAGATAATATTAATTCAAAATTATATTCGGATTATTTAAATAAGATTTTATATAAAGAGATATTACGCTATAATTACGGCTATGAAAATTCTATGGCAGGGTATGAAATGTGGGATATTGAAGATGAAATTAATTTTTTTATCAATGCTTTAAAGGGGAAATTTGTCACAGCAAATGATTTGTTTTATTTAATTGAAGGAAAATTTTAGCTTACATACCAAAAACAATCAAAGAAAATATCCCTACGCTTCAATCCGGAAATTCTCTTATAGGAAATTATACAGAAACATGGTGTCAAAAGATTTTAGAACCTTTAGCCGGAGAATTGAATTTGTTTGCTATTAATGGTGTTGTTTGCGAAAAACCGGGACTGAGTAAAAATTCACGAGCTGATCTCGCTTTTTGTAAAAAGGATAGCATTTATCAAAAACCTGAAGACATACAAATCATATTTGAAATAAAAATGAGTATTGTTCATAATTATGAATTTTTTAAAAATGAAATTAAATTTATTGGAGATTATCGTACACACAAGGCTTTGCCTTCGTTAATGAGGAGTGATAGTGTTTTAAAGGCTATTGGAAAAGCTATTAATATTCGGGTTAGCTCTGAACTTTCACGAAATATCCCTATTGTGGTTTTGGGAAATTCACATATAAGTGATAATTATTTACATAAAATAGATCATTTAGGACAATATGGAGTTTTGCAAAAAATGATTTCTATGAATCCAAACTTAGATATCAACAAAGAATCTCCATCAAAATATTTTCAAACACCTCAAAACTTAGAATCATTTTATCAGATGCTAAAGGATATTTTAGTCCAAGATTTTTATTATTTTTCTGCTATGTTGGACAAAAAAGAATTAGGTAAAATAATCAAAGAATCATCTTCTTCTGATAATGATGAAATACAAATTGCAGAAAAATTTTTAAAACTACTCAAAAAGAGATGAAATCAATGAAAGCCAAAACTCAAACTTCTTCATTTGGCGTAAGCAAGAGAATTGGGCATGATTCTAAAAAATTTTATCAATCCAAACTCTATGAAGGTGTCATTGTCCAAAAAAATAAAAAAAAATATGAAAACCTAATCCAAAAAGATAAAATGAACCAAATTTATGATCACAGCAGTGAGCAAATGAATGAAATTCCTGATAATAGCATTCATTTAATGGTAACTTCACCTCCTTATAATGTTTCTAAAGATTATGACGAAGATTTAAGTTTGAATCAATATTTAGAATTTTTAAAAAATGTTTTTAGAGAAACAAAAAGAGTTTTGGTAGAAGGGGGCAGGGTTTGTATCAATGTTGCTAATATAGGTAGAAAACCTTATATCCCTCTGACAACACATATCAATACAGTGATGTTGGAGCTTGGTTTTTTGATGAGAGGCGAAATCATATGGGATAAAAGCGCCAGCAGTGGAGTTAGCATGGCTTGGGGAAGTTTTAAAAGCGCTTCAAATCCTGTATTGAGAGATACTCATGAATATATTTTGATTTTTAGTAAAGGTGATTTTAAAAGAGAAAAAAATAATAAAAATGATTCTATTAGCAAGGATGATTTTATGCAATGGAGTAAATCTGTGTGGCAATTTAACGCCATCAGCGCTAAAAAAATAGGGCATCCGGCACCTTTTCCTATAGAATTACCAAGGAGATTGATAGAATTCTACAGTTTTGAAGACGATATTATCCTTGATCCTTTTATAGGTAGTGGAACGACAGCTATAGCAGCATTACAACTGAATAGAAATTATATTGGTTATGAAATCAATGCGCAATATTTAAAACTGGCCAATAAAAGAATTACTGAATTAAAAAATACACTTTTTTAATTCTGGTATTACTGAAATATAATTAGGCTAAGCAAGTGCTAACTGATATAAAACGTTTTATCTTTATTTCTGTGCAAGATTTGATAATTTTAACCGGAAAAATTTACAGCAAAATAACACGAACAACTGACGATCTTGAGGAATATAACGAAGATATTGCCGGTAGCATCAAGATTTTGTGGAACTTCAAACAGGCAATGGCTAATTTTCAAGGCGCGCATAATACCATAGAAAATATCAAAGCAAATATCATATCAAAAAGAGAAATGCTATAATCTAAATAAAAATTCATTGATGAGAAAGATTTCAAAGAAGCTGCAGTTAGAAAAGAGATTATCAACCCACTATTAAAAGAACCGGGGTTTATTCTTGAGCCAACAAAAAACAACCCTTAAGCTTTATAGTTTCTATTAAATTAAAAACTGCCGCCATTATAGGCTCAAATTCAAAGATAGAAAAAGATAAAATCTTAATTCCAAATTACGCGTTTTTTGTGAATGGGAAACCCATTTGTATTTTAGAAACCAAAGCTTCTGCAGAAAATATTACAAGTGGGAAAAACACTCAACAAGCCCTCAATTATGGCAAACAATTGTAGAATATACCCAAGAAATTGGATTTAAATATATAGGCAGTATAAGACAAAGCAATGGGTAATCAAGTTTTAAAAAAATTCAAAATCCTTTTACGGCATTAAGCGGGTAACTTATTATGCATTTTAGAAAAGTAAGGAATCCTAAAATATTGGTTAAAGAATCATTAGGAGATAATTTTGAATCAATATTTAATCACATTGAAGCCTTGATAGCCGGAGATAATGGTGCAAGTCCGGAAGAGATCTATGGAGAACTTACTATTGCCGGACTTGAGATGGGATTTTTATACGAATTAGGAAATAAATTTGATACATTAATCCCAATTATCAATGAAAATTTCAAATATGATGAAAACACATAAAAATACCATATTAAAAAATGGAATAAGTTTAAAATTCATATTCCATTAAAATTAATAACAAAATATTTTATTATTTTATTTCTTAAAAAATCTAATCTACAAGGTAAAAAAGTTACTTTTTATGATATTTGTTTAGAAACAATTCCCCTGCTAAAAAATGGGATCACACCTAATAAAGATATTATTAGCGAAACACTTGAAAAAATTGCCACTAAAAAACTCAAAATGGTGAGTATATTTTTAAGGGCGCAGAAATTACTTTGTTTGATTAAGATTGATATATGAATGACAAAGCTAATGATAAAATCTTTATAAATCTGTCTCTTTTACCTATCTTTAAATAAAAAATATTTTTATTATCAATAATTTCACATATCAAGATAATCCCCTACCTAAGAACGCTAATGCTCGCTTGAGTTAGCAGATAGTCTCTTCTCTTCACTTCAAGATTATCTAATTTCTCTCATTCCTCTATATATTTTTAATAACTCCTTGAATTGCCATAAAAATTTTGAGTTCATCATATTATTTCTTGATTTACCAAACAAAGTTTGTTAAAAACTTAAGAGGATGTCCTCATTTTAAGGATGCATATTGTGTGGTAATTCTAATTAATTTTTTAGCAATTTACATTTATTTCTCTCGTATATTTTGATTCTGTTGTCTCTAAGGCAACTAATGTGATAAATTATTTTTAAGAAATAACATAAAAGATTCTAAGGCTCTTTTTTCATAATCGTCATAACCAAAAACATCATCTTTGTCTTCAACTTCAATAATTTTCCTCTCTTTGACAACCATTTCCTTGGCAATATTGGTTTTAAAAAATTTGATGATTTCTTTAAGATCTTTATCAGAAAGTTTTAAAAAAGGTTTTATGGACATCGCTTCAAATTTCTTTTTTAACAATGTGGCTTCTTCTTCACTAAGCTGCCTACCCTCCATTTGTTGGCTTCTCTCAAGCGTATATACAAAACTTGATTGAATATCTTCTAAAATCCCACTAACTTTCAAAAATTCATTTAAATTAGGATTAAAATATTTTGCATCCATGCTTGGGCTTTCATTATTCAAAAGAGAAAGACCAATAGCGCTCACAATAATCATTTTACGAATACTTTCATTATTGGCTAAATAATATTGCGTGCCTGCAGGGGTTTGATAAAAATCAAGTAACTTTTTTATCTCTTCAGGAGTGAAATAATTTTTATAAAAAGAAATTGTCTTTGTTTCTAAAGGCTTTCTCAAAGACGGGATTTGATCTTGGAAAAAATAATTTAGTTTATTTAAAATAACACCAAAAGGAACTAATAGGAACTCCTCCCTAGCCTTAAAAGACAGAAAAACTTTGAGTTCTTCATCAAGCATAACATAAAGTCCATTAAAAAAGAGATATTGATTATATTGGCTATCAACACTTTTTTTTGTTCCGGATATATTGGCATCAAGAAAATTTACCAAAAAAATAAATAGTAAATTAAATATTATTTTATATTTCATTTTTAACTTCTTATTGATTATTGTAGCATATTCAAGAAATTCTCAATAAATGACCATTCTCAAAATGATAAACTTTGTCTGCTAATTCAATCGTGCTTGGACGATGAGCAATCAATATCACAATTTTATCTTTTTGTATAGAAGCAATGGTATCTTTAATCGCTTCTTCAGTTTTGGCATCCAAAGCAGAAGTAGCCTCATCCAGAATAAGCACTTCAGGATTTTTATAAATAGCTCTAGCAATTGCAATTCTTTGACGTTCTCCCCCACTCAAATTAGCTCCAAATTCATCTAATATCGTATCAATGCCCCTATCAAGAGTCGATACAAAATCCCAAGCATGCGCCTTTTTAAGACTATCAATAACTTTTTGTTTATCAATATGATTTCCATAAGCAACATTAGCAGCAACGCTATCATTAAAAATAAAAATTCTTTGTGTAACAATAGCAATATTATCACGAATACTTTTTTGCGTAAAAGAAGCGATAGAAACTCCATTGATAAAAATATCACCATTTGTAGGCTCATAAAGACGTAAAATAGAATTCACCAAAGAGCTTTTGCCGCTACCACTTTTACCCACTAAAGCAATGATTTGATTTTTACAAAAATCAAGGCTTATATTCTTCAATGCCTCAGTATTACCATATTTGAGAGAAACATTTTTAAATTCAATTTTGTTTATAGTTGCTGATAAAATATCCTTACCATCAACAATCTCAGGTTTTCTATCAAGAATTTCAAAAATTCTATCTCCGGCGACCAAGGCCTCTTGCCATGAAGAAGCAATATTTACCAAACGTTTAAAGGGCGTATAAAGCATAAAAAGTGCAGTGATAAAAGAAAAAAAAGCTCCTGCGCTAAGTTTGCCTGCAATCACTTCACTCCCACCCAAATAAATTACTAAAGCAATTGCAATTGAACCCAAAAACTCCATTAGCGGAGAAGATAGTTGTCCTATTAACGTTGCCTTAAGACCTAATTTAAAAAATCTATGGTTTTCTTCATTGAAACTTTTCTTTTCTAATTTTTCTCCATTATTTGCTTTGATAATCTCAATATTATTAAATATTTCAGAAAGTTTAGCGGTAATATCAGAGTTTTTTTCTTGATTTAGACGAGAAATTTTTTTAATCTTTTTGATAATTCTTGTTAAAGGATATGCAGCTAAGGGCATAATTACCAACCCTACCAAAGCAAGTTTAGGGCTTTGATAAATCACAACCCCAATTAAGCCTATGACCGTTAAAAGTTCGCGCACAAACTCTGCTAAATAATTAGAAACACTCGCACGAATCAAGCCAATATCATTTGTAATCCTGGCAATCAATTCCCCACTACGCATTTTATTGAAAAAATTCATCTCCATTTCCAAGAGACGCTCAAGCATACGATTACGAATCTTTCTCACAACATCTAACCCAATATAACTCATGAAATAAGTTTGGACATACATCCCCAAACTTTTACCAAAATAAGCTCCTATAACTAAAAATGGAAGAATAACAAGCATATGGGTATCTTTTTTGATAAAAATATCATCTAAAACAGGCTTGACCAAGTAAGTTCCCCAAGCCGTGCAAGCAGCTGTCAAAATCGTAGCTAGAAATGCAATAAAAAAATAAAAATAATAATCTTTAACATATGGATAAAATCGCTTTAAAAACCTTTTCATCAATCCACTTCATAACCGGCATCAAGAATTGCATCAGAAATACTTTTTTGGGTAGCAGGCGCCTCAAATTCAACATTTACAATCTTTTTAGACAAATCCACATCCACTAATTGCACCCCCTCAATCTCACCTATGAATTTCTCTATTTTATCTACACAATGTTGGCAACTCATTCCTGATACTTGAAATGTTTCTTTCATCTTTAATCCTTAAATTTAAATTTTCTAAGCCTTTGAGCATTGACAACCACACTTAAACTGCTTAGACTCATAGCTAAGGAGGCTATCATGGGGTTAAGCAAAATACCTGCCCCATAAGCTACCCCACAAGCCAAAGGTATAAATATCACATTATAGCAAAAAGCCCAAAATAAGTTCTCTTTGATATTTTTTATCGTTGCTTCACTCAAAGAAATTGCATTGATAACAGATTTAATATCATTGTTAAACGCTATAATATCGGCTGTATGGATACTCACATCACTTCCTTTACTCATCACCAATGAAACATCTGCTAAGGCTAAAGCCGGAGCGTCATTGATTCCATCTCCTACCATCATCACTATTTCATGCCTATTCTTGAGAGATTTTATTTTCTCAAGCTTGTCTTGGGGTTTAGCTTGAGCAATAAATTCATCTATTTGAAGTTCATTAGCAGCTGCTTGGACATTAGATAGATTATCTCCACTCAAAAGAATTGTTTTTATCCCCATTTCTTTTAAAACAGCTATATATTCTTTCGTATTGGGCTTAAGCTCATCTTTAAGTATCAATGCCCCAAAAACCTTATCGTCTTTTTGACCTTCTTCTCCTACCAAAACAACAATACCATCTTGTTTGAGTGCAGATAAAGGTTTTGATAAACAAAAATTCTCTTCATTGCCTAATTTAATAATCTTTCCATCTATATTTGCCCTGATACCATAACCTGCTTTTGCATCAAAATCTTTAGCAATCTTAGGGACTATATGGCGTTCTTTGGCATAAAGAATAATGGATTTAGCAATTGGATGCTCACTCCCCAATTCTACGCCACTTGCAAGTTCAATAATTTCTTCAGTAGTTTTTGTAGTATCAAAAATTACAACTTCTTGCACCAAAGGTTTGCCGATACTTAAAGTGCCGGTTTTATCAAAAACAATCGTGCTTACCTTGCGAGTATTTTCTAATGATTTAGCATTTTTAAAAAATATCCCTCCATAAGCAGCCCTTCCCCCACCTATCATGATTGACATAGGCGTGGCAAGTCCCAGAGCACAAGGACAAGAAATCACCAACACACCAACAAAAATCTCTAACCCCCAACCAAAATCACCCTGATAAACCCACCAAAATATTCCGGCCAAAATAGCTATCAGTATAACAATAGGAACAAAAATCGCAGAAACCTTATCTGCTATTCGTGCTATAGGGGCTTTACTTTCTTGAGCATTTTGGATCAAATGGATAATTTGATTGAGTGTGCTATTTTTGGCACTCTTGGTCGTGCGCATTAAAAATGCTTTATTTGTATTGATAGTGCCTGAATATACCTCATCTCCTGAATGTTTGAGAACAGGAAATACTTCGCCACTCAGCATAGACTCATCAACACTCACTTCATTTTCAAGGATGATGCCATCTGTAGGGATATGACTACCCGGCAAGACCTTAAGAATATCCCCGATCCTAATCCTATCAATATCAATACAAATCTCTTGATTATTCTGTATTTTAAGAGCACTTTTACTTGTATGTGAAATTAATCTTTTGATAGAATCTGTAGCTTTTAATTTGGATTTATTTTCAATAGCTTTGCCTATCAATACAAAAGTAAGTATCACGCACACACTCTCAAAATAAAACCCATCTATTGGGGAATCCATAAAAATCTTTACAAGCAAATAAAAACTATAAAAAAACGCGCTACTTGTCCCAATTGCTATGAGAGTATCCATATTGGGACTTCCATGCACAAGTGTCCCAATACCCCTAATATAAAATCCTCTACCTATATGCATCACAATCAATGTAAAAAATAATTGCAAAACTCCATTTATCTTGGGATCAAGAAAAATATTTGGAACAAAAGAGGGAAAAAACATTCCAAACATTGATAAATAAAGTGTAGCTAAAGTAAAAATAATCCCTAAGGGCAATTTTATTTGACGAGGGAGAAATTTTTTATCAAATTTTTCTATCAAACTCAAATTTTGGCTTATACAATCATCTATATTTGCTTGATAACCTAATTTGGCAATTAAAGCAAAGATTTCATCTAAAGTTACCTTATTCTCATCATAAGTGACTTTGGCGCTTTTTGAGAGGAGATTGACCTGTATATCCAAAATAAAATTTTTTCTTTTTAAGGAACGCTCAATTCCTGTAGAACAGGCTGTACAAGTCATCCCTTGGATATAAAATCTTTGTGTCTTCATAAATTTATTTTTTGCCTTTATAGATTCATAGTGCCCGTTTTGTCTCTTATTAAATCTTTCATGCTTAGATAGCTATTAAGCGCCGCAACATAAGCCTTAGCAGTAGCACTCATGGTATCAATATGAGTCCCATGCCCTATAATTGCAGGCTTGCCTTCTTCAAATTCAACTTTTACTACTACTTTTGCCAGAGCGTCTTTGCCGCTACTAAGAGCCTCAACACGATAATCTTTGAGATTACCCTTGATACCACTAATTCTATCAATCCCCTTGAGAATACTATCGACACTACCATTACCTAATGCACAATCACTATATTCAATCCCATCTCTTTTGATACTCAAAGCAGCGCAATACTTCCCTGATGAACTCGCACTGACTTGAGTAAGTTCAAGCGAAAATATTTGAGGAATATGTGTAGTCTCTTCATTAAGTATAGCTCGAATATCATCATCAAATACTTGTTTTTTGCTATCACAAAGCGCTTTAAATCTAACGAAAGCATTTTGCAATTCTTCTTCATTCACACTAAACCCTAATGCTTTGATTTTTTCTCTAAATGCAGCCCTGCCTGAATGTTTGCCCATTACCAAAGATCCGGTTTGGATAATACCAACATCTTGGGGCTTCATAATTTCATACGTTTCAGGATTTTTAAGTATCCCATCTTGATGAATACCACTTTCATGAGCAAAAGCATTTTGACCTACTATTGCCTTGTTGGGTTGGGGTCTAATTCCGGTAATATCAGCAACCAACTTGCTGGAAGGATAAATCTCTTGAGTTTTGATTTTTGTATCTAAACCATTAAAAAGTTCCTTCCTGGTTTTGAGTATCATCACAACTTCTTCAAGCGCAGTATTGCCCGCCCTCTCTCCTAGCCCGTTAATAGTGCATTCCACTTGTCTGGCACCATTTTGCACACCATAGATTGAATTGGCAACGGCTAAGCCTAAATCATTATGACAATGCACTGATAACACTGCTTTATTATTCACAAACTCTGCAATTTCGCTAATAATTTTTCCCATTTCATGAGGAAGGACATATCCAACTGTATCAGGGAGATTAAGCGTAGTTGCGCCTGCTTCCATCACAGCTTGTAAAATTTCTTTTAAAAACCCAATATCACTTCTACAAGCATCCTCACAACTAAATTGCACATCATCCACCATACTTTTGGCATAAGCAACGGCATTTGCAGCGTGCTTAATAACTTCATCAGGCTTCATTTTTAGCTTATACTCCATATGTATAGGAGAAGTGGCAATAAATGTATGGATGCGCTTAAATTTTGCTTTTTTTAAGGCATTTGCCGCAGATAAAATATCTTTTTCAATTGCGCGAGACAAAGAGCAAACAGTACTCTGAGCAATGATTTGAGAAATTCTATCAATAGCTTCAAAATCACCCGGACTAGAAGCGGCAAAACCTGCTTCAATAATATCAACACCAAGTTTTTCAAGCTGTTTAGCAATTTTAATTTTTTCTTCAATATTCATTGAAGCACCGGGGCTTTGTTCGCCATCTCTTAAAGTTGTATCAAAAATTTTAATTACAGGAGACATTTGTTATCCTTATAGTTGTTTTTATTTAAATGAATTTTCAATCCATTAACACATATGCAAAATTAAATTAAGGTATCAAATGTCCAGAAGAAGAGTGGAGTGAATTTTCTTGCTACAATGATAAGTAATTGTGATAAAAACCCTCATTTCAACACTCCTTTTAGAATTCTTTAAAGTCTATCTTTTATTGTCTTAAAAATTGCTTTGATATTTCTTATTAAAATATATTAAAATCTTTTTATAAACATTCGCACAATCAAAAACATCCAACGCAAAATTCCATAAAGCACATAAAGGGTCATTAAAACACTCAAAACTTCTGTAGGTCTTAAAAAAGCTATAGCTAAAAGAATTAATAATATTACAAATGACTTAAGATTCCATTTGATTTTTTTAAAACTCGGGTAACGAATATTGCTTACCATCAGGATGCTCAAGATAAAAGTAGCGATCAATATTGCATAGCCATATTCGACACCAAAAAGATTATATTTTATATCCACTAATATCCAAAGCATTATCAAAACTGCTGCTGATGGGATTGGAAGCCCTACAAAAGAGTTAGGCTCGCTTTCAGAAGTAGCAATATTAAATCTGGCCAGTCGGATAGCTCCAAAAATCACAAATAAGCCTGAAACAACAATCCCATATCTTCCATATTCTCCGCCAATATAGAAATACACAAGCATCGCAGGAGCAACACCAAATGCAACCACATCTGCTAATGAATCAAATTCCACTCCAAATTTGCTTGTTGTATGCGTCATTCTGGCAACTCTGCCATCAAGCCCATCAAGTATCATTGAAGCAAGGATTAACCAACAAGACCATTCAAACATAGCATTAGATGAGAACATAATGCTCATAATACCTAAAAAGATACTCCCTGCTGTAAATAAATTAGGAAGCGCGTATAAGGGATTTATATTCATTTGATATATCCTATGAGAGTTTGTCCGCCTTTAATTTTATCACCAACATTGGCTTTAAGATCCAAAAATTGAGCAGGAAATCGCAACATTAACTGCCCTAATTTCATAAACCCCATCCTGTCATTAGCAACAAAAGCAGATTTTTCGTAAATATTCGCAGAAGAAAACACTTGGGGATAAAGCTCCATTTCAAAATGATAATCTTGTTTTGAAGAAAAAATAATTTTGGTGTTGAAAATATTTTTGAAAGATTCTTGAATAAATCTCAAAAAAAATCCATTTATTTTTGAAACCTCATAATTTGAAATACCTATTGGAGCTCTCAAAACACCCACATCAAACCAATTCACATCAATTAAAATACAAATTCTTTCATTGTCATTATAAATTTTAACAATTTCTCCATCAATAGGAGCGATTAAAATAGGGTTAAACGGATCAGATGCCAACCTTTCGGGATTTCTAAAAATAAACAACCACAAAAATAACCCCAAAAAGGATAAAAATATAAGCAAATGCCATCCCCACCACAAAAAAATGAGCACTGCCAATACAAGAATAACAGTGCCTTTATAACCTTCTTTTGCAATAAGTTGTGTTTTTGTCATCTGCTAACTCTCTTCTCTGCTTACTAAGCGTGTGTTGAGGGAATTTTGAATTTCATATTCAGAAATAATCTCTCGCACTCTTGCCCCTTCAATAACTTCTTTATCAAACAATTCTTTAACCATTTTTTCAATAGCTTCTTTATAGTCTTGCAATGTTTGTTTGACATGAATATAGCGTTGATTTAAAGTCTCTTTAATAAAGCTGTCCATATTTTCAGCCGTTTTTTCACTAAATTCACGAGAATTTCCTAGTCCTCCCCCCAAAAAGGAGTTTCTGGGCTTTTCTAGCACCATCAAACCACTCACATCTGTCATCCCATAATAACTTACCATTGATTTAATAATATCTGTCGCTCGCTCCAAATCATTACTCGCCCCTGTTGAAATCTCACCCAAGAATACATCTTCAGCAGCCCTCCCCCCAAGCAAAACATCTACTTCTGCAATCAATTCATGTTTTTGCATTAAATATTTATTTTCTTCAGGAGTGTTTAATGTATAACCAAGCGCTGCCATACCCCTGGGAATAATAGAGACTTTATTAACCCTTGCTGAACCCTCTGTCATTTCTGCAATCACAGCATGCCCACTCTCATGATAAGCAACAATCTTTTTCTCTTTGGGAGAAATTCTGCGAGATTTTTTCTCCAATCCGGCTATACCTCTTTCTACAGCTTCTTTGAGATGTTTTTGACTCACTTCTTTTTGATTGCCCCTCCCGGCAAGCAATGCTGCTTCATTGATAATATTCGCCAAATCTGCGCCAGCAAGACCCGCTGTAAGCTTTGCAATTTCTTGCAAATCTACATCGCGCGCCAATTTAACTGATTTGATATGTACTTTTAAAATTTCTACTCTACCATTAAAGTCAGGTTTATCTACAAGCACTTGTCTATCAAATCGACCCGGTCTAAGCAACGCAGGATCTAAAACCTCAGGTCTATTTGTCGCTGCCAGAACAATTACAGGAGCATTTTCAGAACCAAAACCATCCATTTCTGCTAATAATTGATTGAGTGTTTGTTCCCTCTCATCATTCCCGCTAATCATTCCCCCCGCAGCACGAGATTTACCAATTGCATCTATCTCATCAATAAAGATAATACTGGGGGCTTCTTTTTTTGCCATTTCAAATAAATCTCTCACCCTACTTGCTCCAAGTCCTACAAACATTTCAATAAAACTGCTCCCGCTCATTGAAAAAAATGGGACATTTGCTTCTCCCGCTACAGCCTTTGCTAAAAGTGTTTTTCCGGTTCCCGGAGGACCTACTAACAAAACTCCTTTAGGTATTTTTGCACCCAATGAAGCATATCTATCGGGATATTTAAGAAAATCTACAATTTCAACAACTTCTTCTTTTGCCTCCTCATTCCCTGCCATATCATCAAATTTTACCTTTGGTTTTTCAGCATTTACAAGTTTTTTAGAACTTCCCATTCCAAAAATACCCCCACCCATGTTTTTTTGCATACGATTTGCCATAAACATCCACAAACCCAAAATGATAAATACAGGCAGAAGCCAACCAAACATTTCAGTAAAAAAATTTGATTCACTAAAGCCACTATAATCAATCTTTTGCTCATCAAGCAAAGGCACAAGAGATGGATCTTGAACTTTTTTAGCAATATAGACTATTTTTTGCCCATTTGCGCTTGTGCCTGTAGCTTTAATGATTGTTTGCCCAATACTTACAGAAGTTACTTCTTTGTTCTTAATCAATTGTTTTAGATCATAATAATTAACATTCTTGCTGCTTGTTGCTCCAAAACGCTCCATCAAGCCACCATCATCAGGGCTCATAATTCTGAAAGCAATCAAGGCAACCACTGCAAATATAATAAACAATATTAAAGGATTTTGCGTGAATGGTTTTTTATTATTAGGATTATTTGGATTTTGGTTATTGTTTTGTGCCATCTTTTCCTCTTTTTTAATTTAAATTAATTATATTATTTTTGTGTAAGTTTTAATCCTACCCAGCCTTCTTTGTTTAAAATGCCCAGTATTTTAAAATCACTAAATTTATCTAAAACAGATTGCTCATACTCTTTTAAGATTCCTGATAATATCAAAATTGAGCAAGGTTTTAAAACATTCATAAAATCTTGAGAAAGAATTTTAATAATATCTGCCAAAATATTAGCGACCACAACATCATATAAATGATTTGTCTTATCCACAGAACCTTGCCAAATTTTATCAATATTCAATCCATTGAGAGCGAAATTTTTTTTACTCTCAATAATAGCAAATTCATCAGTATCACACAAATGAACATTGCCCCCAAGCTTTTTAGCGCCTATAGATAAAATCCCACTCCCACAACCCACATCAAGAATATCTTTTCCTTTCAAAGAGGTCTGACATAAAAATTCAAGACACATAGAAGTGCTTGCATGATGTCCGGATCCAAATGCCAATGCAGGGTCGATCACAATATCAATCTTATCTTTTAGGGGTTGATACCAACTTGGTCGGATGTAGAATTTTCCCTGTACAATAGGAATAATGCTATTTTTATAATTTTCAATCCAATCTTCATTTTTACAAATTTTTGTCTGATAGGCAAATCCAATGACATGTTCCAATCTTTCAGACAACTCAAGACATAAATTCTCGATCAAAGCAATAAGCTTGTCTTGAGGATTTGATACTGAATAGACTATGTAGGCTTTTTGGGGTAAGCATAAAGATGAAATATTGAAATACACAGGATGTTGGAGAATTTTTGAAATATCTGATTGGATATCTTTTTCTTCAATCCCCTCGCCTGTAATTTCAATAATAAAGTCAGCAAAAACCTCTGCGCAATCACTGGGGATTATGATTGTCTCAAAATAGTGTTCTTGCATAAAAACCTTTTATTCATTAGTACCCAACACAACTTCAAGCTTTTCTTTAAGAACCTGAGGGGTGAAAGGCTTAACAATATAATTGTTTACTCCTGCTTTCAAAGCAGTAATTACCTCTGCTTTTCCCCCTTCTGTAGTAACCATAATAATTGGAATTTCTGTATATCTGGGATCTGAGCGCACTTTTTTGACAAGATCAAGACCATTCATTTCAGGCATATTCCAATCTGTTATCAAGATCTCTATGCCCTCTGTTGTATCTAATAATTGCCATGCCTCTATACCGTGTTCTGCTTCCAAAATATCCTCATAGCCCAATCGCTGAAGAGTATTTTTTATAATCCTTCTCATTGTAGAACTATCATCTACTACCAGCAATTTCAATTCCTACTCCTTAAAAAATCTTAATGAAATGTTAAATAAATAGTCTTTCTATAAAAACTCGCTTTTAGAATAATAACACATTTTAATAATAAATAACCATGAAAAAATTTTTAGATATTTTATGCAAATCTTTTTAAAATCGACTCCAAATCTACTCTACCCTCATAATAAGCCTTACCTATAATGACACCGCCTTTGATATTTTGTCGCTTAAATTCTTTTTCCAACTCCAACACATCTTTTTCATCTTTAAGCCCTCCGCTTGCAATACAAAAATGATCGCTTACTTTGGCTATTTGTAAAGTCAAATCAATATTGAGACCATTCAAACAACCATCTCTACCAATATCTGTGCAAATTAAAGCATCAATAGAAGTACTTTTAAATTCTCTTGCCAAATCTAATGCTTGCATTTCAGAAGTTTGCGCCCATCCCTCAGTAGCAACCATTCCCTTTTTTGCATCAATTCCAACTGCTATTTTATATGAGACTGCCATTTCTTTAACAAAAGAAGGATTCTTCATAGCAACCGATCCTAGCACCAACCTATCTATCCCCATATCAACATATCTCTTTATTGTTTTTTCATCACGAATTCCTCCGCCAAGTTGGATTTTGAGATTGCAAGATTTACGAATCGCCTCAATTTCTTTAAGATTTTTAGGTTCGCCACAAAATGCACCATTAAGATCAACAACATGAACCCATTTTGATCCCATATCTTGAAATTTCCGAGCAAACTCTTTTGCATTTCCATAAATTTTTGCACTTGCCATATCACCTTGATGCAGCCTAACTGCTTGGCCATCTTTTAAATCAATAGCAGGGAATATTTCTAACATTATAGCTATATCTCCTTTTGAATTTTTCTTTGTATTCTATACCATAATACTATGATACCAAAATTCAATTTGGTATTCTACAAACTTTAAGTCTTGTATCCAAAACATTTCAAACAAAGTAATCTCTCTAATATAAAAAATATGTAATAATACACACTATAAAATTTAAGGACTATTAATGAATAAATTAAAAATATTTTTTACTATTTTAATCTTAGTAAGTATGATGACGCAAGTTCAAGCACGAAAAAAAGATGCATTTGAAATTTATGGAGATATTTTTCAATTTTTGCCTGCAATGGCAGCTGTCTATTCTCTGACTCAAAAAGATTATAAAGGATTGGGCTATCTGGCAATTGGGACAGGGAGTGTGCTTGCAACAACATTTGCTATCAAGTATAGCTTTGTAGGAATTTCTAAAAATCACCCCAACTGGGCAAAAATCAGTCAAAGACCCAATAATGGAAGCTATGATGGATTCCCATCAGGGCATACCGCATCAGCATTTTCCGCAGCCGGCTTTATGCAGAGACGTTATGGATGGCAATGGGGAGTTCCCACAACAATTTTAGCAACTTTGGTGGGAATTTCAAGGATTACTGCACAAAGACATACCGTCACTCAAGTTATTGCAGGAGCTATTTTGGGATATGGAGTTTCTTATCTTGTTACAGATAAACTCAACAAAAATATGAATATCAACATAGATGTTGATCAAGAAGAAATTTCCAAAGGCATCTATCAAAACACCTATGGATTGTCTGTAAGCTACAGATTCTAAAATTATTTTAAAATTTTAGGCAAAGTAATCCCCTGCTGTCCTTGATATTTACCGCTTTTATCTTTGTAACTTACCTTACAAGCCTCATCTGCTTGCAAAAATAACACTTGAGCGATCCCTTCATTGGCATATATTTTTGCAGGCAAGGGCGTTGTATTAGAAATTTCTATTGTGATATGACCTTCAAATTCAGGTTCAAATGGTGTTACATTCACGATAATCCCGCATCTTGCATAGGTACTTTTTCCCAAACAAATCCCAAGAGTATCTCTGGGCATCTTAAAATACTCTACCGTCCTTGCCAGCGCAAAAGAATTAGGAGGCACGACACAATAGCCTTCTTTGGCTGCATTAATTTTCACAACATTACTATGATCGAAATCTTTAGGATCAACTATTGTTGCCCCAACATTCGTAAAAATCATAAATTCGTCCCCAACTCTAATATCATAACCATAACTGCTCAACCCAAAACTAACAACATTTTGCCCAAATTGCTCTTCACAAAAAGGATCTATCATGCCATGATGGAGACTCATTTCTTTGATCCAATTATCGGATTTTAAACCCATAAAAAACCCTTCCTTAATTTTTAAATTAAACTTGTGGTATTATACCAAAGACAAAAAACGATTATGTAAAATCGGAAATTTCAAATCATAATTAAAAAGGACGACCCAGCTATGAACCTCGCAGAAATAAAAAAACTCATTGAGATTTTTAATCATTCAGACATCATGCGTTTAAACCTTAAGCAGGATGATTTTGAAATCAAACTTGATAAGCAATCTTCCTGTGTTCAAACACCTGCATCTATCCAATCCCATGTGTCTCTAGCCAATCATCAACCTGTCCATATTGGAACAACAACGCCAAATGCAGCCCCATCAAATGCAACAACAAATTCTGAAAGTGAAGAGTTTATTACTTCTCCAATGGTAGGGACATTTTATCGATGCCCATCTCCGGATTCTGCTCCTTATGTCAATGTTGGAGATACTATCAAGAAAGGTCAAACTATAGGTATCATTGAAGCGATGAAAATTATGAATGAAATTGAGGCAGAATGTGATTGCAAAGTGATTAGCCTGGAAGTCAATGACGCTCAACCCGTAGAGTTTGGCACAAAGCTTGTTAAAGTAGAGAAAATTTAATATCATGGAACAAATGCAAAAAAAATCACTTCAACGAATTCTCATTGCCAATCGAGGAGAAATTGCGCTTAGGGCTATACGCACTATTCAAGAAATGGGCAAAGAAGCCATTGCTATTTATTCTACAGCAGACAAAGACACGCATTATCTTGATATTGCGGATGCCAAAGTATGTATTGGAGGTCCAAAATCCTCTGAAAGCTACCTCAACATACCTGCAATCATGAGTGTAGCTGAATTATTTGATGCTGATGCAATATTCCCCGGATATGGATTTTTGAGTGAAAATCAAAATTTTGTAGAAATTTGCTCTCATCATGGGATTGAGTTTATAGGTCCTAACGCAGAAGTAATGGTAATGATGAGTGACAAATCCAAAGCCAAAGATGTCATGAAAGAAGCCGGTGTCCCTGTCATTTTGGGCAGCAATGGAGCTCTTAAAAGCTACAAAGAAGCCCAAGAAGTAGCTGAAGAAATTGGTTATCCTGTCATCATCAAAGCTGCTGCAGGAGGTGGGGGAAGAGGAATGAGAGTTGTAGAAGATCCTAAGCTTTTAAAAAATCTTTACTTGGCTGCTGAAAGTGAGGCTTTAAGTGCATTTGGCGATGGGACTATTTACATGGAAAAATTCATACGCAACCCCAAGCACATAGAAGTCCAAATTCTTGCAGACAAACATGGCAATGTGATCCATGTAGGTGAGAGGGACTGCTCTGCTCAAAGAAGACAGCAGAAGTTAATTGAGGAAACTCCCGCAATAGTCCTGGATACAGAAGTGAGGAAATCTCTTTTAGAAACTGCCGTAAAAGCAGCCAAATATATTGGCTATGTAGGAGCGGGTACTTTTGAGTTTCTCTTAGATGCTAATCATAAAGATTTCTATTTTATGGAGATGAATACCCGACTTCAAGTAGAACATACTATTAGTGAAATGGTAAGTGGTCTGGACATGGTAGAATGGATGATCAAAATTGCACAAGGTGAAGAATTGCCCAAGCAAGAAAGCATTATTTTAAAAGGACATTCTATTGAATGTCGTATTACAGCTGAAGATCCTGAAAAATTTTATCCTTGTCCGGGCAAAATTACCAAATGGATTGCTCCGGGAGGCGCGCATGTAAGACTTGATACCCATGCTTATGGAGGTTATAATGTCCCTATGTTTTATGATTCCATGATTGGCAAGCTGATTGTCTGGGGAAATAATCGAGATAAAGCAATTGCAAAAATGAAAAGAGCCTTAAGAGAATTTTGTATTGAAGGGATCAAAACAACCATTCCCTTTCACTTAAAAATGATGGATAATGCTGATTTCAAGCATTCTAAAATACATACCAAATATTTAGAGCAAAATATGGAATAACAAATGCTTGTATTGATGAAAATATGCCAAAGGAATGGGAATGAAGATTGCTCCTTTTCATACATCAGCATCTAAAGACAAAATCCTCTCACAGCACACTCAAAAAACTACTCAAGAGGAAAAGCAATTAAGAAATATTCAAAATTCTCAAGATTCTATTGAGATCAACGACAATCAACTCTCTCAATCTACAAAAAATATTAATAATGCTATTGGTTCTCTTCAAATAATTATTAAAAGTATTGATGAAATGACTCATCAGAGCAAAGCCCTTCTCAAAATAGCGCAAGGATCATCTAAAGAAGACCCGGAGGCTAAAAATCTCAAAGAAGAGATTGTCAAAACATTCAATAATGCTACCTTTGATGGAGAGAATGTTTTTGCTAAAAACTATCGCTCCCTTACTTCAGACATCAAACTTGATGCCCATTCAATCAGACCTTCTGAGATAAAGATAGAAGATTCTAAAAATATTTCTGCTTTTATCAAAAATCTTGATACTCAAAAAAAATATGCCAAAGAAGCCATCAATCTTCTTAATGAGAAACTTGAAAAAGATCTTGAAAAACTTGAAAAAACAGATAAGAATTATGATGTCTTAGATAAATCTGCGCTCAAAGAAAAACAATTCAAAGATTCTCATCAAACCCAAGGAATTACTTTAGAAAAATTAACAAAATTATTGGGATAAAATGATGAATCCTTATAGCACACAGCTTATTGAAGAAGATGATAAAAAAGCAGTCCTTCATGCCCTCTCAAGCCCCCATCTCACTCAAGGTGCTCTCATTGAAGAATTTGAAACCAAACTTTCAGAGTATTTAGGCATCAAGTATATACTTGTTTTTAACTCTGCAACCTCAGCTCTTTATGCTACTTATAAAGCAATTGGATTGGATGCCAATCACCATGCCCTCACCTCTCCTATTAGTTTTGTTGCTACAGCTAATATGATTCTTGAATGTGGATCTTTGCCGATATTTTGTGATATAAAAAGAGATGGAAATATCAATGAAAATCTAATAGAGTCTCTCATTACTCCTCAAACAAAAGCCATTGTAAGTGTTGATTATGCAGGCAATAGCGTTGAAGCACAAAGCATCCAATCTATTTGCAAAAAATATAACCTTGCTTTTGTCTCTGATAGCTCCCATGCATTTGGAGGAGAATACCATCAACAAAAAATCGGCACACTTGCAGATGCAACTATTTTTAGCCTTCATGCTATCAAACCTATTACAACCGCGGAAGGGGGGATACTTGCCACCAATAATTCTGCAATCTATGAACAAGCCAAACTGATCCGTTCTCATGGCGTTATCAAGAAGAAACTCTGGAACACAGATGTCATCACAAGCGGGTTTAACTTTCGAATGACAGATTTACAAGCAGCCTTAGGTATCTCGCAACTCAAAAAAATTCAAAGATTTTTGAATATTCGTGAAGAAATTGCACAATTTTATGATAAGGCTTTCATATCTAATCCTTATTTTTTTACATTACATCAAAATCTATTACACAAAACAACCAACCATCTTTATCCCATTATTCTTGCACCGGAATTCTGGTGCTCCAAAGAAGAATTATTTAAGAATCTCCAACAAGAAGGGCTTGGAGTTCAAGTCCATTACAAACCCATTTATGAATTTAGCTTATATAGGCAAATTTTAGGAGAGATTGAGCTCCCTAATGCAAGAGATTTTTATCGCGCAGAAATTTCAATACCTTGCCATCAAAAAATGAATTTAAATACGGCAAAAGAAACTGTGGATAAAATCTTGAGAGTTTTTGAAAAACTCAAGATATGTAAAGAATAATTTTAAAGTAATTTTGGAGCGATTTTTGCTGGGAATTGTAAAAAATTCGGAGTGCTTGTATGGAAATCAATTCACAATTACCAAAAACATCTTTATACAATTTACTCAATAATCAAACTTCAAAAGATCAAAACCTCACTGCTGAAATTTCACGCACTCAAAACCCTAAGCAAAAAAAATCTCCCGAAACTCTCCCCCAAGAAATTCAAACGCCTCCCCCGGAAGATATAGAAAAAAGACAAACTTATGGGTTACTTGTTCTGGAACTTATGAGTAATGATGAGTATGATGCATTCAAAAGAGCAACTGCAGGAATGAGTGAAGGAGACAAGATGCTTGCAGCCCAATCTCTTTATAGCTTAACAAATTTCTACAATGGCAAATATAATTCTCCGGATCACCAACAAGCCCTAAAACCATCAACTCCCTATGAAAAAAATGCGCAAAAAGCTTTTGGCATACAAATGCAAAATCTGGATCATTTTTTACAACGCTACAAAAATGCTTATAATACCCTTCAAAAAGTGGATATTACCCTTTGATTATTGACTTTTTAAGCGATTTCACTTATAATTACGATCCTTTTAGGTCAAGGTAGCTCAGCTGGTTTAGAGCGCTGGTCTCATAAGCCGGAGGTCGGGAGTTCAAGTCTCCCTCTTGACACCACCCCTATTTTCCCCATTTCCTTAAAATATATCAAAATATATTCAAAATTATTTGCAAATAGGAACGAATAGAATCAAAATAGCCAAAAATACTATTAACTTCTTTTTTGATGATTTTAAAAACTAACAAAAATAACCTAAGAGAATTATACAAAAGTATTTGCCTGTATTGCCTACCCCTCAGAGATCATATTCTCATCAGTATGCCAACTCACAAAAGATAACGGCTGTCTTTTATTTTGAATTCTATTTAAAAAATTATTAAGCTATTCCAAAATCCAAAGAATGTATCCACTTAGACTTTATATTAATTTTCAAACAAAGCAATAATCTAAACCGCGATTTATAGACATTCTTTATATTTATTAATTAATCTTATATCTAAATATATGATATAACTTGCTTCTTTATATTAATTATCTCTCTCCTAAACACTCCATCTTCTAATTAAAAAATAAAATTTAATTATTTGGTTTATTCCTTGCTTATTTTTAAGATTCTATTATATATAATAATAATCGTTATTATAATTATATTTTATAACAAAGTAAAACTTTGAAATAAATTAGCAACTCCAGGAACGAAGCAGGATTTTATATCTTGTCGCAGTGATCTTAACGTTCTTTAGAGTGCCAAACCAAAAACAAAATACGAAAGGTTATTAAACAGATGAAATTATACAAAATTCTAATCACGGCTTCTTTGTTATTGCAATACCTAAATGCAATTGATGAAATTGATGCCACACTCAACAAAGTAGTAACTTCAGCTACGGGATTTGATACACAACTAAAAGATGAGGCAAGAAATATGTTTGTTATCGATAAAAAGACTATTGAAGATAAAGGTTATCAATCTATTGAACAAGCCCTAACTTACATCCCTATAGTAACTTTTTCAGGCTCTGCATTTGGCAATGAAATAGATATGCGTTCTCAAGGTGGAGATGCTAAAACAGCTGTTAAAGTCCTCATTAATCGCGTCCCTATCAATGCAATGAACACTCATGGTTTTACTGCATTTAATTCTATTAACATTGAAGATATTGAGTCTATAGAAGTTTTACCGGGGGGAGGGGCAGTAGTATATGGGAATGGGACACGTGGAGGGGTTATTAATATTGTAACCAAACGCAATCCTCGTGATTATGCCTCAATGACACTTAAAGGCGGGAGTTATGAAGCCTCACAAACAGGTTTTACTCAATACAACCTCTCTGGTGGGAAACGCATTACTGAGAAATTCTTTCTCAAAGCTAATGCCTCCATTCAAACTCAATTGGGTTATCGCAAACAGCAAGATCTTACCAATTGGTTTGGAGATATAGAAGCTCTTTATGACTTCAATGAGAATCACTCACTTGATTTTAATGCCACTTACTCCTATAGCAAATCCCTTACTTCAAGCAACCTTACTTATAAACAACTCAAAGCTGATAGACGCTCTGCCGGAAGAACAACAACAGACAGAAATCTGGACTTTTTCATGACTTCATTGCACTACAAAGGCAAAATAGGTAATAATTTAGAATTTGATGGTTTAGGTTATTATCAATTTACCCAAAACTATTATAAAAATATCACAAAGACCCCTGCAAAAGACATCATAGGCAATCCTACCTTATTTTATAGCGAACAAGGAGGGATTAATCTCAAAGGTAAATATAGCATCACCAAAAATATCTTAATGTTTGGGGTTGATTCTATTTATGGAGGAAGCATTATTGGAAGCAAATCTCCTCCAAGAGGAAGTACTTCCAGTGATACACTATACACGGGAGATAGCCGATGGGCAAACTCTATTTATATACTCGATCAAATCAAACCTTTGAATTATTTTGACATTACAGCAGGAGCAAGATATGAAAATAGCTATTACAATATCTACAAAAAAGCGAAAGGGCAATCAAAAAATCTCTATTTCCAAACTCGTTTCATCAATAGCTATGCCCTAGAGCTTACCCCTAATTTCAAATATTCAGATACCGGGAATGTGTATGCCAAGTATGAACGCGGCTTTATTGCCCCTTTGGCATTTTATCTCCTTAGAAGTGATGAGAGCGGGACAAATATTAATAAAAAACTTTTACCATCTACTTATAACACCTACGAGCTAGGTTGGAAAGATGAATTTTCTTGGACATTTCTCTCACTCACAGCCTATTATACGGATACTCAAAACGAGTTTCTTCTTAATATGATTGATAAATCCAGATTTTACTACACTTATGAGAATATAGGACGCACTTCTAGAATGGGGATAGAATTAGCAGGCATGCAAGAATTTTTTGATGTTTTTTCTATCGCAGAATCTATCTCTTATGTAGATACCAAAATCACCAAGACAGTCACTTCAAATGCAAAAAATAAAAGGGTTCCTTACACCAATGAATACAAAATGACGCTTAATTTTAACTATGATTTTTACAAAAAAGATAAAACTCTGGCAAGTATTTTTTTAAATAATTCTTTTTTGGGTCCTCGTCTAGATAACAACTTTGCAAAAATGGACGCTTATATTTTAGGGGATCTTGGGATAAAATTCTTAAAAGATGGTTTTACGTTTAACCTAGGAGCACGCAATATTTATAACGCACTCTATATTGATTATCAAAGTTATGCTTCTTATTCACAAACTACCGGTTATATCCCTGCCCCAGGCAGAAGTTATTATGCTGAACTCCGCTATTCTTTTTAGAATTTTATTATTTTTTTGTCCTAAAGTTTATATATTTCTAGTATTTTATATAACTAGAAATATATAAAAATAAGATTTATTGTCTCTATCTTTTTAAAGGAATATAAAGTAATTATCATCTATAATGATAATAATTACTACAACTAAAAGGATAGAATAATGAAAAAACGCAAAATATTAGCTTTAAGCGTATTTTTATTCCAAATTTTATACGCCGCCAATCAAACAGAAGCCACATTAAATAAAGTAGTAACTTCAGCTACAGGATTTGACATGCAACTAAAAGATGAGCCTAGGAATATCTATGTCATAGATAAAGATCAAATTACAAATAAAGGCTATCAATCTCTGGATGAAGCACTCAAATATGTGCCGCTTTTGAGTTTTTCTAATAATGGCTTTGGAGGGAATATTGATTTAAGAGGGCAAGGAGGAGAAGCGAATATGGCTGTCAAAGTCCTGGTTAATCGCGTCCCTATTAATCTTTTAGATACGAGCCATGGAACCACGCCTATCAATATGATTAACATTGAAGATATTGAGTCTATAGAAGTTTTACCGGGGGGAGGGGCAGTAGTATATGGGAATGGGACACGTGGAGGGGTTATTAATATTGTAACCAAACAAAATCCTAAAAACTTTGCCAATCTAACACTAAAGGGTGGCTCCTACCAAGCTAAAAATACTTTATTTGGAAGGGCAGACATATCAGCAGGTAGAAATTTTGGCGAGAAATTCTTTCTCAAAGCCGATGCAAGCGTTGCCAATACAAATGGATACCGAAGGGGAGATAGTCTTTTTAATTATTATCTTGGAGGGCAAGCACGCTACCAAATTACCTCCAATCAGTCCTTAAACCTCAATGTTAATTATTCCCATTCACTCTCTATCACTTCTCCAGCCCTCAGCTTTGAGGAGATCAAGAAAGATCGAAGGGCGCAAGGAAAGGGCAAAATCAAGAGTTTAGAAGATTTTGTAAGCACCTCCATAGATT
Source organism: Helicobacter sp. 11S03491-1 (assembly GCF_002272835.1). NCBI lineage: Bacteria > Pseudomonadati > Campylobacterota > Epsilonproteobacteria > Campylobacterales > Helicobacteraceae > Helicobacter > Helicobacter sp. 11S03491-1. The sequence goes on along the minus strand of NZ_MLAO01000002.1, from coordinate 7,723 downwards.
ATCGTATCAAAACTGATTCATGGGATTTTGATTTGTTAGGTTTTTATGAAATGAATCACACCAACTACCCCACCAATATTTCTCAAGCCCAATCACATGGTCAGACAACACCCTTTGATGAATCCGGAACAAGCTTTTTCAATCAAGCAGCCGGATTGAATTTTAAAGGCAAGTGGGATAAATACAAAAATACTCTTTTGTTTGGCTATGACTTCCTCTACCAAAATACCCTACGAGATTCCAAATCTCATTATGTCGTTACGACAACAGCAAAAAAATTTCCCGGTATGCCGCTAGATACTACTACACATAAACCTACAATGATTGATTTGACTTCAGGAATTTTGAGGGATCATTTTTGGACAAGCAATCTTAATGCACAAAAATTATCCAACTCTTTTTATATTCTTGATAGATATAAATTCTTTAAATGGTTTGAACTCAGTGGTGGGGCAAGATATGAAAATAGCCTTTATAGTTTAGGTAGAAATAAATTCACTCGCGTTAATGCTGATAGCAGAATGCTTTTTACTGTTTTAGCAGACTATACAGGTCCCGATGGTAAAAACGATCCATATTTTCACCTTCATGAATCCAAAAATAATTATGCCCTAGAGCTTACCCCTAATTTCAAATATTCAGATACCGGGAATGTGTATGCCAAGTATGAACGCGGCTTTATTACCCCATCTCCCAACCAACTTATGGATTCTAACAAAAAAGGACTTTATTATAATGGTCTTAAACCTGAGAAATATGATACTTTTGAATTGGGTTGGAAAGATGAATTTGCTTATAGCTATCTCTCAGCTACCCTTTATTATACACTCACTCAAGATGAAATCAATATCAATCAAATCTCTCATGGTCTTATCTGGAATTACACCAATCTTAATCAAACTCAAAGATTAGGAGTAGAATTGATTGGCATTCAAGATATTTTTAATTCCCTTCATCTAAATGAATCCCTCTCCTATCTGGATGCCTCAATAACTAAAGGTATCAATAAAAATAAAAAAGTGCCTCTAGCCAAAGATTACAAAATTACATTAGGAATTGCTTATGATATTCTCAAAACCACTCGCCAACTCTTAAGCATTTTTACTAACAACAGCTTTTTTGGTCCTTCTGTAGATAATAGTTATTCTAAAGTTGATGCCTATATCCTCACAGATTTAGGATTTAATTATAGTTTCAAAGGATTTAAATTCAATGGAGGTATTCGCAATATCTTCAACACTCTTTATTATGAATATCAATTAGCTAAAAGCCAAGATCAATTTATCACTGCAGGCTATATCCCTGCCCCAGGTAGAAGCTATTATGCTGAACTCCGCTATGATTTTTAGACTTTACTTATTTATTATTTTATCCTACATAGTGGTTATCCCTATAGCCTTAAGTATTGGGAGTGTTTCTCTTGAATGGAGCAATCCGGATACAATGGCTAAAATTATTTTAATGGATATTAGAGCGCCTAGAGTTTTGATGGCAATATTGATTGGTATGCTGCTTTCAACATCAGGACTGGTTGTCCAAAGTGTTTTTATCAACCCTATTGCAGACCCCTATATTATAGGCATTGCTTCAAGCGCTACATTTGGGGCAATCTTAGCCTATCTTCTAAAAATGCCTGATTTTTACTATGGAATTTTTGGATTTGTTTGTTGTGTTGGATTTTCATTGTTGATATTTTCTATTTCAAAAAGACAAAACATCACTACATTACTTGTCATAGGTATCGCAATGTCTTCATTTTTAGGAGCATTCACAACTTTGGGTATTTATCTTATCGGGGAAGACTCTTTTAAAATTATAGCTTGGCTTATGGGTTATCTTGGGGGTGCTTCATGGAAAGAAGTGTTTATTCTAATTATTCCGGTGACGGGATGTTTGATTTATTTTTATATCAAAAGATTGGAGCTTAATATTCTTCTAAGTGGAGATGATGAAGCCAAAAGTCTTGGTATAAATGTTTCAAAATCCAAAAGATCTCTTTTGATTGCCAGTTCTTTAGGAGTAGCATTTTGCGTAGGGTTTAGCGGTTTGATAGGCTTTGTTGGTCTTATTATCCCCCATACAATTCGCATACTTCTAAAAACTAATAACCATTCTCTCTTACTTCCTATGTCTTGCGCATTGGGTGGGGTATTTTTGCTTGTTTGCGATACTTTTGGAAGGGTAATCCTTGCTCCTATAGAAATTCCCATTGGTGTGATCACGGCTTTTTTTGGAGCACCTTTTTTTCTCTATCTTGCGTTTCAAAAAAGTTTCAAACCATGCTAGAATCCATCAGTATCCAAGAATTAAATTTTAGTTACCATACCCACAAAATTCTCCAAAATATTAATTTTGAAGCCAAAAAAGGTGAATTTATTGGGATACTAGGCAGCAATGGGAGTGGCAAAAGCACTCTCATCAAACAAATTTTGGGCATTTTAGAACCCGATGTAGGGTATATCAAAATTATCAATAAAAATATCACTGATTATTCTCATAAACAATTAGCTAATATTCTTGGCTTTGTGCCTCAAAAGTCCTCTTTATCAATGCCATTATTGGTTGAAGATGTTTTGTATATGGGGAGATATTCTTACTTACAAAATCCACTCAAAGGTTATGACCAAAATGATATGCATCATATTGATACCATAGCCAAAATGCTTCACATCCATCACTTAAAAAAGCGTGTTATTCTCACTTTGAGTGGAGGCGAATTTCAGAGAGTTTTATTGGGGCGGGCTTTAGCCTCTTCACCTAAAATTCTTTTGCTTGATGAGCCCACAAGCGCTCTTGATATTAATTATGCAATTGAAATAATGAAAATCTGCGAAAAATTATCTTTGGAGAATCAAATAACCATAATTGTAGTTTTGCATGATTTGAATTTAGCAAGTTTATTTTGCACAAAAATATTTTTTCTCAAAAAAGGAGAAATTCTTTATCAAGGTCAAGTAAGCGAATTATTTAATCCGGAAATTTTAGAAGAAGTCTATGGATTTGCTTGTGATGTGATTACCCATCATGGACGTCCATTTATTATCCCAAAAAAGGAAAAAAGATGAAAAAAATATTATTGTTATTGTGCTTGTTTTTAGACTTTGGATTCTCTAAGCAAGCTTTGATTGTTTTGGACCCTGCAAGTATTGAGATTCTGTATATGCTAGAGAGAGAAGATAGTATTCTTGCTATTGCAAATATGCAAAACTCACAAATTTACCCCAAAGAAAAAACTTCAAAACTTCAAAGTGTAGGGACATTTTCACACCCCTCTCTTGAAAAAATTATTGCCCTAAAACCTGATATGGTTATCTTAAGTTCTTATAGCTTAAATCTGAAACAAAAACTTGAAACCTTTGGAATCAAAACTCTCTATCTCAAAGCTGACAATCTGAATGAAATAGCTCAAAATATAAAAACCTTAGGCGACATAGTTGGCGAAGAAGAAAAAGCCAAAAAACTCATTGCTGATTATAAAGATAAGATCAAAAATATCAAAAAACACCCTCTTCATAAAAAAGGCGTTTTGATTTATTCAGACTCCCCCTTAATGGTTTTTACACCAGGCACTTTGCCTGATGATATTTTGCAAACTCTCGGGATTACAAACATTGCTAAAGATGTCGCCGGAGCAAGACCCATACTCTCTGAAGAATTTATTCTCAAAGAAAATCCTGAAATTATTTTATATGGTCTTAGGGTTCGCAATCAAAACGATCTTTTACGCACCAATCCTTTGCTATCTAAGACAAAAGCAGCAAAAAATGCGCGAATTTACTATATCAATGCTTATTCTCTACTTCGGGGCACTCCAAGAATTATTGATAATATTATTAAAATACAAACTCAATTTAATTCTATAAAAAATTAAGTATAATCAGTTCTTTATTTTTGGAGATTTATTAATGTTTAGCAAAAAAAATATTGAATGCTTTATTTTGTTGGGAATTATTTTTATAACGCTTAATTTACGAGGTCCTATTACCGGGGTTGGTCCTATTATTGAGCTTATTAAAGATCAATATCAATTTTCTAGCGCTACTGCCGGACTCATTACTACATTACCACTTTTGGCCTTTGCATTTTTTTCCCCATTAGTAGCAAGATTTAAATACGCTATTACTATGTTTTATGGCATTATTATGATTATTTTAGGAGAAATAATTCGCTCTTATTTGGGAGAAATAGGTCTTTTTATAGGGACTTTGATTATGGGAGCAGGGATTGCTATTGCCAATGTGTTACTCCCTAGCATTATCAAAACAAAATTTCCAAAAACATTTGGCAAAATTATGGGTATTTATTCTCTTGTTTTGACCATATCTGCAAGCATTGGTGCGGGGATTTCTGTACCTCTGGCTATATCTTTTGGCTTTGGTTGGCATCATACGTTAGCTATTTGGGCTCTTATAGGCGTCATAGCTTTGATATTGTGGTATCCTCATCTGGGAGGTAGAAGGAAATACAAAACTTCAAAAATCACACAAGGAGACTCAAAGGCTATTTATCACTATAGTACAGCTTGGTGGATTACGTTGTTTATGGGTGTGCAATCTTTAATTTTCTATAGTGTTGTGGCTTGGTTCCCTTCTATCCTAATAGGCAAAGGCTTTAACATGCACTTTGCCTCCAATATGACACTTTTATACCAAGTATGTTCCATCCCCATAGCCTTGCTTGCTCCTATAGCTATCACAAGAATCCGCAATAAAAATAAACATCTTTTGACAGGTGCTCTATGCTTTTTGTATGGTTTTGCTTTTGGGATTTTATATCTCTATCACAATACGATGGCTGTACTTATAGCAACAATTTTACTTTCTTTCCCAATGGGCGGCATGTTTGGAATTGCACTTCTGTTCATTTCAACAAAAGTATCCCACCCTCAAAAAGTAGCCCGACTCTCCGGAATGTCTCAGTCTCTTGGTTACTTAATTGCAGCAGTAGGACCTATATTTTTAGGGTTCATTTATGATTTGTCCCATTCTTGGAATCCGCCTCTTATTTTGTTTATTATCCTTACATTTTTACTTCTATTTTTGGCTTATAAAGCAAGCAATGCTAAAGTTATCTAACTCTTAACTCCCTTTTGAAGGGGAGTTAAATAAAAAGAGACTATTTAGTTACAATTGTTTTAATGCCATTATTCCCATAAACAAGTATTCTTTTTAACTTACCTTTATATTTATCAAGAGCTTTGGTAAAGTCTGCTGTATTCTTAATGCTAATATCTTCAATTTGAGAAATAATATCTCCTTGCATAAACCCGGCATCTTCTGCAGGTGAATTTTCTGCAACTGAAGTAACCATCACCCCATTAATATCATTAGGAATTTTATATCTTTGTCTGATTTGAGGAGTAAGTGTTTCTACTTTTAGCCCGCTAAGCTGTCCTTGTGCATTGTCTTTTGGCACAGTTACTTCTTTTTTGCTACTATTTTTTCTCTCCCCTAAAATAATTGTAGCTGTATGCTCTTGCTTATTCCGAATATATTTGATAGTGATTTTTTGATTAGGACTCAGTGAACCAATAAGATTCTTAAGTTCTGCAGCATTATCTATTTTTTGACCATTAACTTCTGTAATCAAATCCCACACCATTAATCCTGATTTTTTTGCCGGAGAGTCTTTTTCAATACTGATAACAACTGCACCTTGCTTGTCATTATAAGTTCCTCTTAAATCATTGGTAATATCTTGAATCCCTACACCCAAATAACCTCTTTCTATTTTTCCATTTTTAATGAGCTCTGTTGCGGTAGTCTTAACCATATTTGAAGGGATAGCAAAACCAATACCTTGATTGCCCCCTGTTCTTGAAATGATGGCTGTATTAATCCCAACAAGCGCACCTCTACTATCAATCAATGCACCTCCGGAATTTCCCGGATTAATAGAAGCATCGGTTTGGATAAAATTTTCATAGTTATTAATCCCCATTCCATTTTTATTCAATGCAGAAATAATTCCTTGTGTCACAGTTTCTCCTACTCCAAATGGATTTCCTATAGCAAAAACCAAATCCCCCATACGCAAATCAGAACTATTGGCAAATTTAATAAAAGGCAAGTCTTTCTTGTTGATTCTAATCACTGCTATATCTCCATCAGGATCTGCCCCTACAAGTGTAGCAGAATACTCTTGTGTGCTTCCCGGCAAGGTAACAGTGATTTTATCTGCACCATCAATAACATGATTATTCGTAACAATATAACCATCAGGAGAAATAATCACTCCGCTTCCTAGCGCTCTCTCAATTCTATCTTTTGGAATTTGACTATACAAGTCTCCAAAAAATTGTTGGAAAAAAGGATCATTAAACATGGGGTTATTTGTCATCTGATTTTTAATCTTCTTTTGTGTAGAAATATTCACAACCGCTTTTGAAGCTTGCTGCACGGAATCATTATAAGAATAAATCGTCCCGGGCGCAATATCAGGGCTCACACGTTTATTAACATTTGGCATATCTTGGATACTAAAAGCACTTAAACTCAATGCTCCTGCCAAAATAGTGCTTATCAAAACTTTATACTTCATTGTAACTCCTCATTAGATGGTTTTTAAACAAAAATTTTAGACAAAAATCATAAATAGTTAAAAAACTAAGCAAATTTTTATATTTTTTTAGCTACGACGCTCCATTCTTTTAGCAATAAATCCAAGCTATATTTTGCATTTGCCGCACTTGTGGAGGGCAAAACAGTAATTTCTTGTTTTGTAGAAGGGTAAGAGTATTTTAAGTATAATTCCCCTGCTTTTTTGCCATTAGCAAAAATCCTTTTGATGGGAGCTAATCTTAAAATTCTATTTATATCATTAGCGATAACATTCTGAATGCAGGCATCGCTAGATCCTTGAATATCACATTGTCCAACCACATCCCACAAAGCAATATGATGCATTAACAAAATTCCTTTTTTCATTTCAATACTCTCTAAGTTCTCCATCCCAAATAAACGAGATAGAATTTTCCAAAAACGATTTTGAGAATGAGCATAGTAAAAGCTTTCTCTAGATTTTTTTGATGGAAAACTTCCAAGAATCAAAATTTTGCAATCTTCATCATAAACAGGGTTAAGGGGATGTTTCAAAGCATATTCTCTCAATTATTTATCCTAATTTTATATCTCTATTCAACTATTTTTCATAATTCTATATTGATAACAAAATATATTATATTATTTATTAAAAGTTTTTAGAGTCACAGAAATAAAACACTACTCTAACCTCAAAAACTAACCAATTTTGATGTATTTCTTGAATATTTTCTTCTTCAACAATAAGGTGTCGTCTGTTTGAGGTTACACACATCTCAATTTCAATCACGCGCAATGTAATATGGAATTGGTTGAGAAATTTTGTGAGTACTCCTTTTATCATTGAGCTTTTGCCACATCCTCTGTCACCCCAAATAAGAACATGGAAAGCAGGGTTTTTATTACAAAATGCCAGGGTATTTTTCTCTAATTTTCCTATTTCTTCTTCTAACCCTAAAAGAGTGTTTGTATCTAAATAATCAAACTCTTTAACAAAGAAATACCAACCCCAACACCCTCATCACTTTGACAGATAAATTGGAATCATTAAGATTTTGATGTTAGTTTGATTTTGAATGTATGTCAATTTTTTACAAATAAATCACAAAGATCATCAGAGATAAAATACAAAGAGCTAAACCCATCTTTTGGTAACAAAAAACCGGGCTTTTAGCGCTTTTTTG